>NZ_JACANS010000048.1:0-2598 GCF_030329305.1 Acinetobacter sp. 251-1
GTGCTTGACTTGGAATTGTCCATATAGGACATTTCTATTTGGTTATTAGGTAGGACATTTCTACTTAGGAATAACATTAAAAAATGAGATTATCCTTATGATAATTAAAGAAATTTAAAAATTTCGTATAATCGCCATTATGTTAAATCCCCTCATTCCAAGCTTTATCTAAACTTTTCAAATTATTGTATGCTTCTTCAAAATTATTTAATTTAAATGTTAAAACAGGAGATGAAAAAGGTTTTTCCCAAACTACGGATGTTACAAGGTCATGCATATTGTCCCATGCTACCCCAAATCGAATCCATTGAACCTCTGATTCAGTCACGATCTGTTCAATCATAATTACATTACAGACAAGATCTAAATCATCAGGACAAATTAAAATTGGTATGACAGTTGATACTGCACCATATTCAGAAGTTTCGGGTTTTAATAGTTTCCATGCATTACTCAAAGGAACGCTATTTTCAAAGTCATATAGCCAACCCTGTGCTGGAACGGAAGATTTTGCATCTTTAAAACTAGTGTTTTTACTTATCCATATATTTAATGGAAGCCCATCAATAGCAAAAATAGGAAATGGTTTAGTGTTTCCACTTCCATCCTGAATACATCCTTTGATAGGGTGTTCATTTAATAATGTTGCTGAAATTAAGTTCATATATTTTTTAAATACTTTAAAGATTTCCTAAAATTAACATAATACGCCTTATACGAAATGCTTTAAATTTATCTTTAAATTTCATTGTCTTATGTTTGTTTGAAAAGCCCTATCACAGCCGATTGGGCTTTTTTATGCATTTTTCACGTTCCACGCTTACTTCTTGAGCAATGTTCCACGGTTTTGATTAGCTCCAGTGAATAATTAAAACCTAGATAATAAGAACCGAACGAGTGTCTACGAGTGATTGAGCATCATTAAAATTTCGCCCTCGCCTTTTCTCTGATTACAAGCTCCCCTTTGCTTCACAACGAAAGATACAGAGCATCCCGAATGGGTGCGAACTTTGGAGCTTTTGCTTTTCAAAAAGTATGAGCGAAGCGAATACATTACAAATGCTTTTGCTTTTAGATTTCACAAACAGGATTAACTAAAAACTGCCCCACGAAGCGAGGAACGAGCTTCAATAGAGTACGAGCTTTAGCGAGTACATAGGGCAGTTTTAAGCACTCCCCTCTTTTTAATAATTTTTAATTTTTTAATTTTTAGCATCTGTAATCAATTGATAAATAATAATAAAAATAAGGATAAGTACACCTTTATCTTGCAATAAGTACACCTTTATCTTGCAATAAGTACACCTCTATCTTGCAATAAGTACACCTCTATCTTGCAAAGTGACACTTAATAAAATAAAGTGTACTTATATACTTAAAAAACATGTCTGCTTATGAAAAAAGAACTAGTCGTTAAAGATAATGCACTAATAAATGCTAGTTATAATTTAGACCTATCAGAACAACGTTTAATACTGTTAGCCATACTTGAAGCTAGGCAATCAAATACACCCAATGATAAAGATTTGACTATTCATGCTGAAAGCTATATCAACCATTTCAATGTTCATAGAAATACAGCCTATAAAGTTCTTAAAGATGCTTGCAAAAGCCTATTTGATCGTAGATTTAGCTATCAAAAACTGACTCAAAAGGGCAACATTGAGAATGTAATAAGTCGATGGGTACAACGAATATCTTATGTAGAGAATGAAGCTCTTGTTCGTATTAAGTTTTCTGATGATGTTGTACCGTTGATTACAAATTTAGAAAAACACTTCACCAGTTATGAACTAGAGCAAGTCAGCAGTTTAACTAGTGTTTACGCTATACGCTTGTATGAGTTGCTTATCGCATGGCGTAGTACAGGCAAAGTGACTATGGTAGAGCTAGAAGAGCTAAGATTAAAACTAGGCATAGAACCCAATGAATACAAGAGAATGGGGCAATTTAAAGAAAAAGTTTTACACCTTGCCATTGATCAAATTAATAAGTACACAGATATAAAAGCAGAGTATGAACAACACAAACGTGGTCGTTCAATTATTGGTTTTTCATTTAAGTTTAAGCAGAAACAACAACCGAAAAAATTAGATTCTAAGCGTGACCCAAACACACCTGACTTTTTTGTCAAAATGACTGATGCTCAACGCCATTTATTTGCCAATAAAATGTCTGAAATGCCTGAAATGAGTAAGTATTCGCAAGGCACGGAAAGCTACCAACAATTTGCTATCCGTATTGCAGACATGCTTTTAGAACCTGAAAAATTCAGAGAGCTTTACCCATGTTTAGAGAAAGCAGGATTTAAACCATGATGCAACTGGAGAACCTAACAGCCAATTTTCAAGGCGTTCAAATTAAGTATACCGACATCGTTAATTATGAAATTGCGAGGGAAAATATATGCGGTTATATTTTCCTATTATCCCGAATATCCAAAAATGCCGAACCTACCGAAAAAATGCCGATGGAAAGCAAAATAGAGGACTTAATTTACTATCGAGATAATTTGCAGATCTGTGTAGGCAATACCCTTACTTTTGATAAGCCAAAAGAAAGCAAAAGCCTTTGTTACCCATACATAACATCCCTATT
>NZ_JACANS010000049.1:0-1776 GCF_030329305.1 Acinetobacter sp. 251-1
TGTGTAGGCAATACCCTTACTTTTGATAAGCCAAAAGAAAGCAAAAGCCTTTGTTACCCATACATAACATCCCTATTATGATGGATAACGTGTGGCATCCCTGCCACACTCGTGTATCCAAACGTTGCTTAAATTAAACTATGTAATAGTGGCGACATAAAGGTGCTCTTATCGCTATATATTAAAAACTTAGTGGAACACTGTTTCTAAAGCTTTTAAACCCACTTTGGGATCAAGTAGACCGTTGTAAATTTCAGGGATTTCACGTTCCACCCCAAAAAATTCATAAATGGCAAGCATCGCCCCACGAACTGAATATTCCACAGTAAAGACCACGTCATCTTCAATTTCCACAAACTGTCCAAGGAAAGCAAAGTTTTGTGAGCCTTGTGGAATTACCTGTGGACGATCCCCCGGTTTACGGCAGGCGAATAGGGCAGAGGCGTATGGCATCATGGCGGTAGTAACATCAGTCGTTGCCAAAACATGATCTAAAATGTCGTCAAAACCGAGCTGTTTAATCAGTTCTGTTAGGATTTCTTGCCCCGTGGCTTCGGACATTGGTTTTTTGATGTAATCGCCTATATGGTCAATTTGGAAACCGTAGCCCCATAAGGTATATAAACCTTCAGGTAAGTCGGCAAAGTGTGGCTGTGCAGGAACCACGATGGATAAATGCCAACCCGACTCATACCAAGTCATGAGTGCGCCTGTGCCTGGTTCATTGCCTGTATAGTCAATAATACGTTTAAGTAGCACGTCATCTTTCATGGTCAGAGTGAAAGACTCCCACTTATGTTCATCGATATTGCCATAAAAAGTCATTGGACGGCCAAAGTCTGGGGCTTTTTGTGCCAGCGTTTCCCAAAGCGTCCAGCCATGATCTTCTCGATGACGAATAAGGGCAGGCACGTCATGATTACCGCCATAACGTGAGTCTGCTGTAATAGAGCCTAAAGTGAAAATAGCTAAATCATTGGCTTTCAGATTAATTTGCTCTGAGCCTTCAGGCAATTGTACATATAGGCGTGAAGCGTAGCGTTCTTGAGTTTCAGCATTGGTAATGAAGTCTGCATCTGTGACATAGTGTCCAAAACGCACATCGACGCCTTGTGCGACTAACCAACGCTGTAGGGGCAGAATCATCGAGTCATATTGGTTGTACTTGGTACGTTTCACACCCGCTAAGGTATGAATGCGTGGCAATTCTTGAATAAAACGCAAGAAATAGCGTCTTAACTCTGCTGCACTGTGCCATTTTTGAAAAGCGAAAGTCGTGCGCCACATGCGCCAGAAATTGGTTTCAAAAAAGGTTTCATCAAAAAACTCATCAATGCGGCGACTGCCAATTTTTTCTTCTTTTGAAGCTAATAGGCGCAGCATCTGTGCACGATGTAACGTATTCAGACCAAGCTTTGCTGCATCCGCAATGACATGTTCGGCATCAATCAACCGTGCATTGGCGTGGGTTTTCACTTTTTCATTAAACTCACGACATTCTTCACGCACCGAAATGTCTGGATTTTCCAAAGATGGAATACTGGAAAATAAGTCCCATAGGCATAAATAAGTTTCATCGGTCAGCATTCGCCCACCACGTGTTACCCAAGCTTGCGCGGCATGCGGTGTATGTCCACCATCCATCGAACCACCTGAAATATCGAGTTCTTCTAAAATATGGATATTTTTGGCAGGGACTTTGGCATCACGGATTGCAAATGCAGCAGCAGCCATACCTGCGATACCACCACCAATAATCCAAAGATGGGACTGTTG
>NZ_JACANS010000004.1:0-157641 GCF_030329305.1 Acinetobacter sp. 251-1
TTTTGTGTGTAGGCTTCTTCATTTGAAAATTATATCGCTGAAAAAGCCTTTACAGATAGGTTTGTGCAACAAAGCCCCACCAATGGAGGATGAGAGTGAAGAACATATAAAATTATTGAATATATATAGATTTTTAGAATGTTTCTTAACAAAAAATGAGCTTTTAGCTTTTCTAGGTCTAAATAAAAGCGAACAAAAAACAGAATGCCCCGCTTGCTTAATATATTCATTTCTTTTTAGTGATTTTAAAAGTGAATCTGCTAAAATTTTTAAAAATGATGATGGCGAAGATACATTAAAGTGTTATTTATGTCAGCTTGAAACAATAATTGAAAATTGAGTAAAAAAAGCACTGTGAAGTGCTTTAAATATTAACTATATGTAAATTACTATGTGGCTTAAAAACATCCCCACCAATTTTCTTAAATTTTTTTTGCAAAATTTGAAATTTAGTATTAAAGCTCGGAACACTTCCTGAGCCGCCACTCTTTACAATATGGCATTCGAACTTTTTAGTTGGTTTAATAATTCTTACTGTACTTTCTAGTTGATTTAAAGCTTTTACTATGTCTCCACCTTTTAATTCAACAAAGTATAACTTTTCATAACCTTTACCTTTAGGTTCAATAACATAGTCACACCGCTCATCATCTGGCTTTGAAATTTTACACTTACAATCATCAAATTTAACTCGTTCAAATACTATTGGAGTTTTAGCAGCAAGGATAAAAGTTGATCGACCTTCAAACACCTTACAATTCGACATAGGTTTTGTAATTTCTTTCTGGGTACATACATCAAAAAAAAGACTACAGCTCATAACAATTTACCCCAAAAGCTCATCAAAATCACTGCTTAGCTTAGATGAAATTAAATCAATCTCATCTGCGTTAATTAAACCTGTTTCAGCATCAATAATTGATCTAATCTTTCCATTTATTAGAATATATGCTGATACATTACTAGTATTAATAGCCGCATCAATCCACTCTTTAGCAGAAGGACTTTTTATTTCAAAATTTTCATATTTTGCTATATATGCTTGAATAGTATTGTTAATACTCATGAGAATATATGGGCTGTGCGTAGTAATAATAAAATTAGATTGCCCTTGATTTAAGTTATATGTTTTACCAATCAACTTAACTACTTCAGCTTGTGCTGATGGAAATAAATGTGCTTCAGGCTCTTCAATAATTAAAGTATTATTTTTTGATGTTGATACTACAGACAATAACATTGGTAAAGCCTCTTGTTGTCCTGAAGATGCAAACTCAAGATTTACTAACGCTCCATCTTTAGACTTAATAAAATCTCGGTCTTTTAATCTAATATAATTTCCACCAAGAATCGTCAAACAAGTATTTTCAAAATTTAATTTTCCTTTATCAGAATAAAAAAAGTCATCTTGATTCTCTGTACAACCATATTTCATACGCTCATAACGCGCACCAAATTCTTTTAAAAAGAAATCAATAGGTAAATTATTAGTTAAAAAATTAAAAATTGATTTCTGTAAATTTGCAAAAAATGAGCGTCCAGCAGGAACATATACTGATCGTGCTTGATTCATATATAATTTATCAAATTCTATCGCTTTATTGAGTTTAGCTTTAATAGTTTCTAAATCAAGCTGTTCGGAGTCTGTCGATTTCCTTGTAACAAAATATCTCGAGAAGCTATTTACAACATTATCAAAATCCACTCTATTATGGTGTTCTTCACCAATTAATTCGTAAAATGAAGGAAAACTAAAATCATCTTTAATTTTTTGACATTTTTTAAATGTGACCTTTAGCGATTTTAAATTACTTAAAAAATCATCATCGAAATCAATATTTATTTTTGAATTATTCGCTTTCTTGCTAATACTACAAATGAATTTTTCACAAGTAAATTTAATATCAATATCTTTATTTTGAAGATTATCCATATTAAATATTTGTAAAAATTTATCTCTTAACTTAGATTGTAATTGTAGTTTTGTTCCATTATTTAGTACATTACTAAAAACATCTTTTTCCAATCCCTCAAAAAAATATAAGAGTTTTGATATCAAACTTTTACCTTGAGCTTGAGGGCCAATAATAACCAATAAATCAGTATATTCTACTGTAATTGATTTTAGAATTAAGAATTTTTTTATCTCTAAAATTTTCATTGAAACACTCTAGGTACTTTACTGTAAACTATTACTTTCATTAAAAATTAAACCTGCCATCTGCTCAAAGTAGTTACTATCCATATAATCATAAACAGCTAAAGCCAAACCAAGCTCATTCACAACTGTTTTAAGCCCCTGATCATGAGAGACAATGGCTGTAGCATTATTAGCAAGTGCGATCCCAATAATTTGAATATCAACTTTGACTTTTTGGCGCGGATCTTGAGACTTTCTATTTTTTGGCAAACTACGATATTCACGGTAGACTTTTGCTGCACTTAACGCTGCTTTTGCATCAAAATCCAAATTTTTAAATTTAGAGTTGGGTTTAAGTAAACCTAAAGAACGTGCATCATCATTATCACCTGCAATAAATTCAGAAATCACAGGCATTGGTAAAGCCAAAGAAAAATTCTTTCTTTGATTGAGGAAGGAAACAAGATTCTTATATTCAGCCTGATCTTTGTCTGTCACTAATAATGTAATTAAGGCATTCGTATCTAAGATAATCAATCTTGTCGCTCCTTCAGCCACTCAGCTATCGGATCATCGTGTTTAGCCCAATTCGATGCACCTTTTGCTCTAAAATCATCAATCCATTCTTCTAAGCTGACATCCTCAATTACATGAAACTTATTGATGATGTATTTCTTAAGCGTTAATTGATAAGAATTAGATTTCGATAGATAAGTCGCTTCCCCTTCAAATCTTAAACTTTTATCTGTATTAAAGTACGGATGTAATTCTTCTAGTAATTTCTTAGAACACTGTGCAGGAACTTCATTCCCATTATTCAAAATAATCGTGATGTGATCAGACTTATCACGGCCTTTTTGGAGTCGAGTTAAACGACCATCCAAAGACTCTTCTTGAGTGAATGTTTCTTCTGTCTCTAATTCAGGAACAACATATAAAATTTCTTTAGGCTCATACACTTCATCATCTTTTAAAGTGCCGTAGGAAATTTCTGCACGATGATAACCATACTTACCCAATTCTTTTTGTATACGGGCAATTTGCTTATGCTTTGCTGCAGTATCCTTCAACACATTTGACATGGCTAATGATCTACAATCATTCGGGACTGTAACAGCAATGGTCGTAGAGCCTTCTTTAATTGTATTAAAGCTAGCTTCTTTAACGTCAACAATGCGACCTAGTGCAGATAGTAAATTCGCAACACTAGAAATTTCTAAATCATGTAAATGTCCGTCATGGATTTTTAAGACAAAATCAAGATCGCCATCCTGTTCTTTCTGAACGGATGAATCTTGTAGATCAAGACTTTGTTGAGGTGTTTTAGCACCTTTTTTATCCACTTTTGACATTTCAAATCATCTTAAAGTGCAGTTGCTTATATTATGTTCAACTTACAAAACAAATGAAAGACAACTTACATAATCAATTCAATTTCATCTTTTATGATTATTTCAGCTATTTGTCAACTAAAAATTCGGGATATTTCAATGATTTGTCAACCAAACCATTATTTCTAAGACTTCACTCCTACATTCATTGAGCAAGCATACTAAGAGTTGCTAGAATTCACGTAATGTTTTGACTTTAAAATAATTTATGAAATTTTTACTTATTTTAGTTTTGGGATTCACCTCTATCCAAGCTTATGCCAAAAAATGTGCTGACTTTAAAACACAAAAAGAGGCACAGGCTTGGTATGAACAACGCAAAAAATCAGGACAAACAGGTTGGAAAAGTTTAGACCGTGATGGCGATGGTCAAGCATGTGATTGCCTGCCTGGTGGAAACGGGACAAAATGCCCGAAGAACAAATAGTCATTTTTATAAATATTTTAATAGATCTCGCTTAACGGAAGCCCTCATCAGAGGGCTTTTTTAAACAATTCTTTTTCCTTACTGCGACGATTCACCAATCCTTGAATCTTTTTACCGTTATCGTACACCCAGCGATCAAATTGATTTGCAGCTAAGGTCAAACTGTTTTGATTAATAAGCGTAAGCATTGTGCTTTTTACAAATGCAGTTTCGCCTATGTTGTAGACAAAAGAAGCCAATGCATCAAATTGGTTTTGATTAAGATTAACTTTGACATTTTTATCAAGACAAGCATCGACCCATTTACAGTCATTTTTTAACCACTGTTCAGCCTGTTGAGTCGTACATACATCACCCTTTTGAACAGATGTGCCATTTGGGTACTTGATGGTACCAAAGCCAATTGTCCAAACGCCTCCCGTGTCCAAATACGCTTTTGAACGAAATCCCTCAGCATCTCTAATGATTGCATAACCACACTCAGAAATATCTCGTTGTCCAGAAACCATAGTTTTTGGAACATTAAAGCCAATTAATTGTGCAAATACATTCAAACCATTTTCTGCAATAATTTGATCACCAGCAATAACTTGTTCTTGGGTAAGCTTGCCACCTGACATTGCACGTAACCATGAAAAAGCTTGTGCAATTTGCTTATCTTGATGAATGCTCATTCGCTTTTTCCTCCTTTACCATTACCCCAAATTGCAATAAAGGCAGCTTTAATTTCACTAATGATTTCGGCTATTGTTTTACCTTTTAATAATGCAATTGATTGATAAAAAATGCCGATTGCTAATAGTCCAAAAACTGCAAAAATGAGCATTACAAAACCTTGGTACATAATCGATTTTGTTAATAAATTAAAATGCTCAATAAAGGCTGAACCACCATATAAGCTCACTGTTACACTTGCTAAAAACTTACCAATTACACCGAAAGAAACCTTAATTTTTCCATCTTTATCAATATCACCACTCAATACTAGAGCAAGAATTGCACCGACAACAGCTGGTACGACTTTGATAATCCAAGGAATTGTGTTTTCTTGCATGACTTGCCCCAAAACTTTTTAAAAAAATGTGATTTATCTTAGGAACATTTTTAAACATAGAGTTAGGCTTACAGGGGGAATTCATATATACATAATCCATATTAAAATATAGATATATTAATAACCATTAAATAATACCTTAATTACATTCAATAAATTATTATTTAATACCTGATTATTTTTAAAAACATATTAAGCAATTCCTAATTGTATTTAATAAATGTTATGTAGTATCTATTATTTAAAAAATAAAATTAATTTTTGTTTTATTAATTAAAATGCTTTTTTATAATTAAAGAAACAAATTAAATATTAGTTATCTTAATAATAAAACAATAGATAAAGTTACATGAATATTTTTAATAAAACAATATAATTCAATGTTATAAATCATAAATATGATTAATCACATCTATGAATTTATGATTAATCATATTTATGAGTTTATGATTTCATGGAAGTAAGTCAGCGGTGACTTACTTTTTCATCAAAACCACAAACCAAATAAGTAAACGGAAAAATTTAAAATAATCTACTTATTATTAGAAAAACAGATTCATTGGAAAAATAATAAATTTACGTATTGACAAAATAACGTTTTAGAAATTTAATAATCTTAATTTCACGTGGAGTAATAAATGTGATATTCAAAATAAAGGATGCATTAAAAAGAAATTTTTGCTTATATTCAGCATTAAATTTTTTGCACAAAAAAGCCCACAATATCTTGGCGGATCGGGGCTTAGTTGCAGTTGAAAGAGATATATCAACAATGAGTAATATACCTGAATTTACTCAAGGTCGGCAAGTTCAGGTCAGTGAACAGCAATTGCGAAATTTGCTTGCATTTGTCAGTGCGTCAAATCATAAATTTAATGAAATTCAAGTATTAGCGAGTGTTGTTGCTGAAAAGTCAGATGATTTTTCTACGGCACAAACATTAGCTCGCATAACGTCGAGTATGGCAAATAATTTTTGTGATCTATGTTCAGAGGAATTAAATGACTTCAAACAACAGCATCCTGATTTAGTAAAAACTTTTGCAGATGATCTAGCAGCATAAAATGAAGTAAAGCCACCTTAGTAGTGGCTTCTTTTTATTCCACAAAAGTAAGGTGACTCCCTTCACTTATATCTTGAAAATTCTGTGATAAATTATTTGTTCAATACGGTGTATGCCAAACTAAGGATTTAGTAAGCTAGTAAATCTTTCAAGGTATTGATACTACTCTAAAAGTAATCTATCGTAATTTCATAGAATTATTATCTTTGAGATGCACATGAGTTTATTAAAAATTACAATATTTCTTTTACTGTGTACCCCAGTAAATCTATATGCAGAAGTTTACAAATGGGTCGATGCAAAAGGGAATGTTACATATTCAAGTAAACGACCACCAAATGGCGTAAAACAACAGCCTATCGAAACCATTCGATCCCTAGGCACCACACAAAGCCATTCAACAGATAAACCGTATGAATTTAAATCAAATTCATCTATTCCCACAACTTATCGTAGTGCAAGTGAAACATATTATCGACCTACTTATAAAGCCATGACTCCACAACGGACACCTGAAAATGAAGCATTGCGCCAAAAAATTATTCAGGAAGCTAGCACACTATATACAGGAGCTAGAGGTTTAACCTCCAACCAACGTAATACATTAGCAGCAATGAATGGTGTAAATGTATCTAGTAGTGATAGTTACTCCAACTCAAATAGCTCTTACTCTGTCCCCGTGACACAACGTCAACCATCCACAATAACAAACTGTGATAGTGCGGGATGCTGGGGATCAGATGGTGCACGTTATAATCGTGGTGCAGGTGATACTTATTTCCCTTCTACAGGTGGCTCATGCCAAAGTGTTGGTGGGCAAATGCAGTGTAATTAATCACTTGAGTAGAAATTAAGAATAAAAAAAGCCACCTTTAGGTGGCTTTTCCCTTTAACGATTAAACGCAAACCCACCTTGCTCCTCAGCACCTTTCTGCCGTTTAGTAAGGTATACTCCTCCATCACCAGTTTCTTTTGCTTTACGCTCAGTAGCTTTATAGCTTTGCATAAGGTTCATGCGATTAATCCGCATTTTTGGATTTTTCTCACTGACATTTTCATTAAATTTTAAAATTTCAGCCCATGCCTTATTCATTCCATCACTATCATCATTCTGCCTAGCAACAACCCACTTATGCATTAATTCGCTGCGATGTTTTGAAAGTTTGGTTTTATATTTATAAATTGCTGAACGCCCCTCCATTGAAGTCTTAATATCGGAGGGAGAAAAACCAATAGCTTGAGAAAACAACTCAACCGCTGTCACTTCTTCATTATGAATCACATCCTTATTTTTAGTTAATACACCTTCATTTGCAAAACGCATAGATTTCATTGCATTCTTTAGTACCACGGGTAACATGGTTTCTATGCCACGACCATAATCACCATCATTGATTTCCTGAAAGCCTTTAGCAATATTTGTTCCAATTCCTACTACTGGCCCCAGTAATGCCGATTGCATTCCTTTAGCCCAATCAGCACCTTCAAGCCCATCCTGAACATCAGGGAAAATTAAGTTATTTAAACCAACTCGACCAGATAAATCTACTGGGCTGAATGCACGAGGCAAACCACCAAATACTAAATCAGCAAACTTAGGATGAATATCTGCCAACCAATTTCGAATAACAATTTCTAATTCATAGGGATCATCGTCATCACCATCCGCAGCACCAAAGAACCCCACAGCCCAAGCCGCAAAAAATGCAGCAGAACCGAGTTTACTTTTCTTTGCGATTAAAACAGAGGCAGTGAAAAGCATTCCTGTAATTGGTAATCCAATTGCACCAGCTGCCAAAGTCGTCATACCCAAAATACCAGCCAAAGCACGACGAGCCTCTTTTTGTTCCTTAGGGTCGAGCGCATAAATTGACTGATGGGCATTGCGTACCAAGGTATAAATCATATTCTGAGCATATTGTTTAAATAGTAATACCACTTTTGCAATATTACCTTGCATAAAACGTGCTCGGTTTCCTGTTGAATAATCAAAATGACCTTTATATACAGAATCGATTGCTTGTTCAAAAGCTTCACTGTGTGTTGCTTTTGAACCATTAGTACTAACATGCTGACGTGCTAGACGATAGGCTGCAATGAAAGTTACTTCACGGTTAAACCGTTCTGCATGATGAAACATGCCACTTGCCAAACGCATAGCTGGTCGGAAATACCACATTACCTTACTATCTTCACCTTGAGCAATACCTGCTAAATCATGAGCTTGCGTAACATCAATCACACCACGCTTTACAGCTTCTTCATACGCAACTAGTTCATCACCTTTTAATATCGATGCGATATCTGGGTTATAAATATCACCAACACTATTTTTAAAGCCCTCCAAGTTTGAAAAGTCTGGCGTTTTATATCCACTTTTTAAACCAATTCCAAAGTCTTGTGATGCTTTTAACAATTCCTTTCCAGCTTTATCAAAACCCCATTTCGCACCCATGATTGGATAAGCAATCAAAGCTGTCTGAGATAGGTTGACCATAGCTGCAGCAGGAGATAAACCCATGTAATACATGAAACCAACACTTGTGAGAAAACTTGATAATGGATTCCCTTTAGGATTCATTAAAAGCTCATGTCTTTTTTCCATTTCACTAATAACGCGTTGTGCAGAACGCTGATCGTAACCAATGTCTTTATTAAATTCATTGTCTGCATGTTTCTGCATATCAGTAAGTTGTTGGGCTAACTGATCTCCATAGCGCAGTTTCCCCAAATAATTTGCACCACTAAACATATGCTGAGCAAATGCACGACGAGCATCCTGACTGAACCCAGCAGTACCCTTTCGATGAATGCCATGTTTTGCCCAGGATAAATCAGGCATAGATGATAGATATAATTGACTTAAAGTATCTTCAAATTCTGCCCGAGCTTCCGTACTTAAGCCTAAATTTTCAACTTCATTAAAAAGTTCAGACATAAAGCCACGCCCAACACCATCACGACTTGCATTGTACTCTTTGTCTAATTTCACAGGATCCACTTTAAATTGTGGATATTTTTTCATTAATTCAGAACGTATAGATTCAGCTTCATTGTTAGTTTCCGCGCGGCTGACGCTTTCTACATCACCATTTTTATTACGCATTACAATAATATATTCACCAAAACGAGCTAAAGGGAAGTAAACACCTTTAATTTGACCAAAAGAACCCTCTATATTTTTTAGCAAATCTGATTTTTTCTGACTGCTTAACGCTGATCGTAGAATGCGCTCTCGAATCGCTTCACGAACTTTAGCATAATGCCCACTATAGGCATTTCGAGCCCTTTTATACATTGCCTGTGCTTCTGGGGATAAATTATTATACGCATGCAGTAATTGCTGATATTTAACTTTATCATCACCTGGTTGGTGTGGTTTTGCTGGGTCAATTTGAGCAAGAGTTGCATCATGCATTACATTTGCTAAAGCTTCTTCATCCTTTAATTTAGACCACTCACGCACAATATTATCTGCATTAGCAGCAATATCATTTTTATCAGCATCCATTTGAGCAGCAAGTTCATTATATTTATTTAGTGGTGGTAGTAGTTTTCCGTAAACTTCCGTTAAATGCCGACGACTCAACAAACCTAATCCAATTTTCAACCAATCGACACCTTTTTTATTAATCCAGTCACCTGTTTTGGGTAAATTCTTAAACCCATTAGCGATACGATTGGTAATATCATCATAGTTAGAACTACGACTAAATCGAATATCTGCACTTTCACTATTAAATGTGCCAGTGTTGCCCTCAGCCATTTTTACTTGATTAGGCTCTAATGCAACAATATATTCTTGATCATCAAAATGATGAATAACGCCTTGATATTTTCCAGTACTTGTCGCCTTAACAATTTCATCTCTTGATACATTTGCTGTAGTCTGAAATGCGTTACGAATATTGACAAATAAAGGCAATACAAAGCCATTTTTTCCACGAATATTGGCATACACATCAGCTGTATCAAAACTATCGGTTAAGTAAATACCATCACCTAATATGCCATGGCCTTGTTTAAATTCATTAAACTCAGATGCTGTGCCATGATATACAACTTTAGGTTCTCCATTTTCATCTAATACCTGTGAAGCATTTGCAGCATCATTTTCCCAATCACCAAACCATTTTTTAAACTCGGGTGTACGGACTTGTAACCATTGCTGTTCTGAAAGATTGGTAGCTGCACCGTTTGGTGCTTTCATCCATTGATGTGTACCATGATATTTTTGACGAACTAGATCCAACGATGATTGATGTTTAATTTGCCCAATCATGCGCTCTGACAATGCCAGCATATCGCTCGGATTCAAATTAAGATTGATACCAAAATGATCAAATACCCATACTTTTACATACGAAATGATATTGTTAATCAACTTTTGCAATGCATTCCGTTGGAGCACATTACGTTGTTGCATCGTTGCTGAAAGCGTTAATAAATAAGGTAAATATTCAAGCTGCTGACGTTCTGAGCCTTGCTCACGCTCAGCCAATACTTTGGCAGCCATAGCAACAGGATTACCTTGTTCAACCAATTTATTAAATTGATTCATCAATTCATCATATTGCTTTTGATTCATCATGTTTTGAAAACCAGCGTGACCACCCAACTCATGTAAGAATGTTGGTACTGTGCTTTCAGCAGTTAGATTTGATGCAACAAGTACGGCTTTGCCATTGTGATAAAAACCCTCAACACCCTCAACCTGATAGTCTTGAATGATTTCAAGCTTCCCTTGTCGTTCAAGTTCATCAATGGTCTCTTTACCAAAACGATTTACAAGAACATTGCGTACTTGTTGGATTGTAGAACCTGAGTTACTCGCTGATTGACGACTGTATAAAGGTTTATCCTTATTCTTTTCAGCATTTCTGTTTTGTTTGTGTTGCTCATGGTTTAACGCCATGATTCTTTGAACAATATCGTCAAACTCATCTAAAAAGTGTACTTGAGTCCTAGTTTCTCTAGTTCTATTTGAATTATTCTGTCGTTCAGATTGACTTGCCCTATTCTCTGCGCTTTCTCGACTTGCTGAGGAAGATCTTTCAGTACTTGCTGGATCTCTTGAGGGAGTCTGTTGAAATTCTGCATGGTCATTTTTTTGTGTTCCTGCAAAATTTGTTGCTTGCTCTTTTGACTCATTGAAAAGTTGCTCCTGTAATGAAGAAAATGACTGACGCACATCAAATTCAGCGGTAAATACTGCTATTAATTCATTATGATATTGATCATTTATACCATAATCAAAACGATATTCTATCCACTCATCTAACGCCATTGGATTTTTAAACATCCAATTTCTAAGCGTCTCACTCATTTTTTTTAAAAAATTTAGATCGTCTTTGGTAACTTTATTTTGGGCGATTGCCTGATATGTCACAGCATGTACAAGTTCATGATTTACCAAGCTTAAAATATCACTTTCCCAATTACCCTGTGGATAGATATAGATTTTTTCAGTACCATCTTGACTAAAAGGATAATAGCCACCTTCTGATAATCCTGTTGCGAGCTTAGGATTACGTGTAAAAATAACCTCTATATTTGGATTTAAAGTAGCAATTTTATTGAGCAACTGAACAGCATAGTCGTGATCATATTCAACTCCTTCCGTTCTCATCAATGCCAAATCATCAACGACATCACCCAATTTATTCACCGAGTCCATTAGGTGGCTTGGAATAAAATGCGTTTGCCCAATTTCAGAATCAGATTGAATAGCTATAGGCGTGGTAGGTTTGATATTTCGATTATATTGAGGAATATTAGAATCTTGTTTTGTTTCTATTTTTTGATCTTTATACTTTCCAAAATAACGTTGATCGACCACAGCCTTACGAGCTTCTGCCAAAAACATCATGAGGTCAGCATCATTATAACGTGAAAGGAATTTATCAAAACCACGATCACGAAACCATTGGCGGATATAACCAAGCACTTCTTTTAATTTCTGACGCACAAAGGGTTTCTTTTCAGCATTCTGTGCAACAAATGCAAATAGCTCACCGACCAAAGCCTGCTGAACATCATATTCAGTATAAATTTCATCTTTTACACCTTGGATATATGGTTCAATATATGCACTTTCAAATTGCTGCATATTCACGCCATTATCTTTGGCTATTTTGCGGATCCCCTCCAGCCCACCAAGTGCATTAAACAATTGTTGTAACTTGGTTTTATATTCTCGACCAAATATCTGTTGTACACCAAAATGCCCAACAATTTCATGTGCCAATAATTCCTCATAAGCATCAAATGTAGTAAGCTGTTTTTCAGGATCCCCATATATCTGATCAGCAACCACATAGAGTGTTCCATTATGCCAAACACCGCTTACATCATAGTTTTGGGTTTTGCCATTTTCATCTTGGTAGGTTGCATCATTTTGTATGACTTTCGGAAGATCACTAAAACTAGAAATAACCTGAACACTAAACCCATAGGTATTCATATCCCCAACTTTGTTGACCCTGATCCTATCATTAAGACTGACATTGATACGCCCACTAAAAGACGCATCTTGTGTAGCGGTCATTTTGAGATGTTGAAGAACAGAAAGAACTCTACGCGTAGCACTGACAACGGATAAAGGGATGAAGGTTGTATCAAGCGGTGAAACACCTTTACGCTCGTTGTCAGGTTTTAATTTGTCACGGCTATAGTCATCTATTTTTTTATTTCTTTGCTTTAATTCCCCATTCTTACGCGCCTTAATATAAGTTTCCAAATCCACACGATTTTTTAAAAAACGATCCAAAGCACCAGATGCAACAGCTTTACGTGTGCTACGCTTTCCATTGACAACTTCATTCTCACTTTGCCTTTGTGCTTTCTTGATTTCTTTATTTAAATGTTTCAGTGATTCCTGTAATTGTTCATCTGTAGCCAAACCATAAACACTGTTGTGCATATCAGCTAAATCTTTTTGGCGGATTTTTTCGGCACGTATATTTTCAATACTGTCTTTTACATTCTTCTGTATTGCTGGTTTGGAAGTATCCTTATTTTTAAGCCAATCTTTGAATTGTTCCATATCCATGTTATGAATAGGACCTACTTTCCAGCCTTTATCAAAGTTTGATTTATATGCTGTAGCCGCTTCTTCCTGACTGTCAAAACCCAGCATAACTTTATGTTCATCAAAGTTACCTGATTTTTGATCAACCTGATCTACGATAAACACCTGATTAGAATCTGGATTATTACCGATATAGGTATCAATATGCTCGTTATCAGCACCCTTGGTACGTTTGATATAACCATAATGATCGCTCATCGTATGAGCCCATTCTTTCCCATTGGGATCAGTACCACGACGTTCTGAACCTTTTGGATTTTCAATAGATATATCTAAGCCATGAACTTTTATATGACCTTTCTTATAGTTACCAGCTTCAATCTGGGCTTGAGTTGGTTCAGGGGTATTGTTTTGTGAACTTGTTGCAGCCTGATGTGCATTTTCATCAATACTCATAGCATTAGGCTTTTTACCTACCCATTCTCCTGTAGTTGGGTGTTTCATGCCTACAATTTCTACTGAACCATCGGCTTTCTGCACAGCGTTATAATTAGGATTATTTAATGCATTGGTCTTTTTATTTTTATCACGCAAATCAATTGTGAAATCATCACCCAAAATTTCAATATCAGACATTACACTTTCGGCTGTATCACCATATTGTTTTTGAATTTTCTCAGAACCAAATGGTGCTGTAGTAATTTCAGGCTGCTGAGATTTAAGCTGATCAATTTTTTTTTTGATTTTACTTTTTTCAATAGCCTGTTTAAGACTATTTCCCTTTATCGCATTAAAATTTTGCTCTAGTTGCGCAAGTTGATCTGCAATGCCACTAGTTTGAGATTTGTCAGTATTATTTTGAGCATCCAAACTAGTATTTTGACTATTTAAAATGCTATTTTGATTGTTCAAATTATCATTTTGAGTTTGAGCAACTTGAGATTTTGGCTGAATCTCAAAACGCTTACCATCCTGAACTACCTGATAATCATTGCCTAATTTTTTCTTATCAATAAATGCTTGCGCTTTTTCCTGATTACCAAACCATTTATTTTTACCGTCTTGGCCTAAGATTGGTTGAACAGTTTGCGCTGTTGTTGTTTTCGCTCTATCTGTTTCAATTCCTCCACCCATTGCATCCGCTGCATTGGCGTCATACTGTTGAGAAATTGATTCGACTGCATTGTCAGCTTGTGTATTTCCTTGCTGTACTGTTGCATCTTCAAAGCGTGCATCAAAGGGCTGTCCATCGCTCTGACTTCTTAATAATGATTGATAGTTTGACGGCACAGCATCACTGATCGGCGTATTGCCTTGTTCCTGTTCTTGCTGCTGTTCGGTATATCCCAATTGTGCGACCGGTGAAGCACCCGTATCCACAGCCAAGGCTGCTGCGGATGACATAGGCCCATCATTTGGATTAATACCTAATTGTTCAGATTTTTTAGGGATTGGCGTTACATCCACCCAATTCTCACCTCTTAATCGTCTATCATTTTTTTCTTGTTGTATTCCATGACGCTGTTCAGAAGTCCAAGCCTCTCCATTTGGAGATACCTGAATAACGTCCTTAGGTACAGCTAATTGATGGTTTAAATCAACCTCGTCTGGATGATACCCGATTCGATTTCCTAAATTTCCCATTTCTTCTATAGGTTGATTTAGAAATCGTCCTTTTTGATTATTAATATAATGTGATAAGTCGGCTAAAGATTTCGGATCATCATGTTCATTCCAATTTTTTTCTTGTTCTTGTTGTGATCTTAGATTGTAATAATCCTGCAAACGCTGTTGTGTTATATTATCTTCTTGATCCCATTGTCTTTGTTGCTGTCTTTCTGAAAGCTCTTGTATCGTTGGGTTGTGTCTATTAACAAACCAATCACCAGTTTTACCCGCACCACTTACCGCTCCCCCCATTACCATACCTGCCAAAGTCCCCATGACTGCTGCATCTTCAACACCATCATGCCAAGGCTTATCTAGGGCTAAGTTCTGTAAAATTTGCTCAGATACTGATTGAGGTAATTCTTCTAAAAAACCTTCTGAAATTGCACCTTTAACTACAGGCAAAGGTAAATCTTTTGCTTTAACCTTTGAGGTAGCTTCTCCAATTTGTTCCCGTGTTAGACGTCCTGTTTGAAGTGCTGTATCTATATCTGCAACTTTGAATACTTTATTCGCAACCCATCCACCAAATGCACCTATAGCACCACCAAGTGCACCTGTTGTTGCCCCTGCTAAAGACTGATCTGCTGTTAATCGCCCATCTACAGTTTCTTGGCGAATTTGTTCAGCTTGGCTACCTGCCATCACCGCAGCTTCGCCAACAGAACCAGCCACAACAGGATTGGCTATACCAGAAACACGACCTAATGCACCACCTAAAAACATTGAAGGGAGAGATTCAGCAACGGTATTTGTGATAAGTGATGGGTTGCTGATGGCATTTTTTGTTATATCAACCGCATTGTCGAATTTTTTACCAACCTTTGTTGCGAAGTCGTCACCTTCCTCAATTTTTCGATTGCCAATATTTGCAGAATCTTTTAATTGTTGTTGGTATTGTTCAGACTGCCAGCCTGTCATTACATTTTTGGCTGCTTTTGGGTCGTACCCAAGTTTTTCGGAAAGTATTTTACCTGTAGCACCATCGGACATCATGTTGCTTAGACCGACTGCTACCTCACCTACACCTACCGTACCCTTGCCAAAAAAGGAAACTGCATGATCTTTTGCTTGACCAAGAAAACCTTTATCTTTCTTTTCTTTAGGTTGTGAAATTTGACCATTATCCCAATCTATCTGATTTGGTTCTTGAATAGTTCCTTTTTCCCAATCGATTTGGTTTTGATCTGACATGACGCACTCCTAATTTTATGCGTCTATCATGATTTTTATTTAGAATTTGGTCGAACCTTACAGGGGATAATGAAAAATGTGTTACTAGTTTATATAACGTGTAAAATATAACTCTCTTAATTCATCGAAATTTCTGGAGGTAATGGATCATCATTTTTATATGATAATTCATCTAAATTAAATCTCTTATATTGCTTTAATGTACCAACAGAAACCTGAAACTCTGTCACAGTTTTTGTCTCTCCCACATTCATCTTAGCCTCTATTAATGCCTCTTTATACTTATCGGTTATGGAATTAATAGCTTTTAAGTCTTCATCTTCTAAATTTGGTACAACTAAAGCCAATAAATCAACAAAATAATTTTCACCATCTGCAATTTCCTTGTCAGGATAAACTTTTGCATATATTCCGATTAAGTTGTTACTTACCTTTGATACAGCTTTTTTACGCTTGTCTTTTTTCCAAGCAGCGTCTATTCGACGATCAAACTCTGTTGGAAACGCAGGGCGTTTGTATCTAGATGCTAACCAATCAATATAGAAATTTAATTCCTCTTGAGTGAATTGAATTTCCAGGTTTGGTAAAATTCCTTCAGGAATATCGTCTTTAATTATACAAATTTTTTCAAAAGCAATTAAAGTGACATACTTATTTCCCTGTAAAGATTCTAGAGTGCAATTCAATTTTCTAGGGTTTTTGTTAAAGCAAAAATTACCAAAACCAGGGTCTTTATCTACATATCGTGCAATAGAAAATTCAATCACTAAATCTGAACTATTTGCCACATCACACGAACCTGATGCAACGATCAATAAAACATCATCGGCAAATAACTCTGATTTACCAGCTAAATCTAATAAATGGGCGACATCTTCAGGCTTAACAATACAACCTTGCAACCAACCACTTTCTTCCATCCAATGTCGCACAATTCAAACCTCAAATTAAATCAGTTTCACCAATAGATTGATGCATTAAACGATTGCCAGCGAATAATATTTTTTCGCTATCACTATTTGAATCCTGTAACAGATCTTTAATAGTCTTACCATCTAGTACAGGACTATTTAATTTAATGTTGTCTGTAGGAAACTGTGCACCCTTCCAATTCTTTGCAAGAATGTATAACTCAAACATTTTTTGAGTTTTTTCCTTATTTGGTTCGGATTCGTACTTTTTCCAATTGAGTAAAGTTTTCCTTGTAACTCCAATACTTTTAGCAAGTTCTTCTTCTGTTAAAGAAAAAGTTGATTTAATGAAATCAAGATTTTGTTCAAGAATAGTTGTTTGCTTATTAAGAATTGTATATTTTTGGCCAGTTCTTGAATGTTCAGCCAACCAAGCAAAATTAGGCGAAATACTACCAGTTGAATAGTGATTAGGTTCTGATACTACATGTTGAATAAACACTGAACCCGAATGATCACTTAATGCCCTGATGTTCAGTACTGTAGATACAGTGAAAGCTGCTATATCCATTATTTCCAAACCTCCCGACCTTCAAAAGTTGTAATTTCCCAGAAAGCTTTCCTAGTAATTAAGTGTAACTCTTCCATTTTATTTGAAATAAAGTCTAACTCAAATAATTGAGTCTCTCCTTCAGGCTGCCAATAATGATCAAAATCTAATAAAATTCTTTTACTAAAGTTTGTGTCCTTATGAAAAGTAATTGGAGACTCAACTAAATCTTGCCATACAGGTAAATTGAGTACGCCATATAAACTTCTAATTGCAATAATACCTGCTTGTGTTTTATAAATAGTCTCATTAATCCGATGAACCTGATCTCCTACGCCATCCATGCTCCCAGCTTCACAAACTACTGATTGAACATACGATTCAATAGGTTCTTCTTTATTTTTTTCAATAATAGCATCAGAATAACGTAATCCTACTCTTAATAGGAGTGTTGGTTTAACTTCCTGGATTAAGAAATCGAGAGCTTTT
The DNA here is from genome assembly GCF_030329305.1 of Acinetobacter sp. 251-1. NCBI lineage: Bacteria > Pseudomonadati > Pseudomonadota > Gammaproteobacteria > Moraxellales > Moraxellaceae > Acinetobacter > Acinetobacter sp. 251-1. The sequence continues at coordinate 17,918 of NZ_JACANS010000004.1, forward strand.
TTACAATCATTCCAAAAATTAGGAAAGCGTTCATACTCACTACTGAGAATAACTAATCGACTTCTATCAAGAATTATTGCCCGTTTTTTATTACTTGACAAAAACACCCATCCAGTTGAGCTATTTACACGTATACCTTGTTGCTCAATTATCATTTCTTGTTGTTCTGTTGTTGAAAAAAGAGGGAAATCTTGTCTCAAAAAATTCTGAAATGCAGGGATGTAATTTTCCATTTGTAGAATGCTTGAGAAACGGAATTCTGCCAACACAACAACTAGAGGTTGATTTGTTAGTTTTTCATATTTACTCATAGTTTTTCACAAGATTACCCAATTTATAAAGTATATATTACCCATAAAATTACCCAATTAAAATCATATCTGTATCTTCATCGTAATTTTCGTTTAATTTTTTTATAAAGGCATCTTAATATCAATAATATATTGACTTAAGTTGCCTATATAGTCTGAAACCATCGTTAAAATGGCTTTATATTTACTGCTGAACCCAATTTTCACCATCCCAAACAGCAGTCTTACCACCTACCTTTGAAATTGTACCCACCGCTCGTTGTGGAGGATTCCCTTGTGGCGTATCAACAAATTGCCGTGTCTGAGTATCAAACAAACGTTGCGGTTGAGTGAGTGTTCCTTCAGCTTTGTCATCCCATTGTTGACCTCCACCCACAGTCATATAGCGATCTTTACCTGTATCTGCTTTATTACCTGTATAACGGTTAATTTTTTCTTGAATCGATTTACGATCTTCATCCGATTTCGCAGAATCATATTGCTCGTACAATTTCTCTAATCGTGCTGAGTTGCGAATACCAAAACCTTTTTCAGTGGCATTAAGATTAAATTCTCGATTCGCTAAATCATTGGTCGCTTGGAATTTTTGTGCATCAAAACCTAAATTTGCATTAAATCGGTTATTGGTACCTTGCTCACCTAGTTCTGTACGATAGTTCTGTCCAGCTTGCCCCATGGCTTCACGCTGTAAAGCAGCAACATTGTTTGCATCAGTGGTATAACGTTGATTTGCACGATTATCCTCACCTTGCTGTAAATCAGATAAAGTACGGACTTGATTCGCAGTTAATCCTCTTGCCCCTGCAATCGGTGTGCTTGCTGCACGAATTACAGCTTGACGTTCAGCTTCCTGTGCCTCATTACGTTGTGGCGCTTGAGGTTGACGAATACCACCATAACCTTGCATTCCTAAACTCATTTCACGTTGAGCAATTGCATTTTGAACCTGTTGTTCAGTCGGTCCCATTTCTTGAGTATTTTTCATGAAATTTGCCACACCTTTAGGATCATTTGCAGGTCTTACTTTGAATCCTAGTCCTTCACCTTCTCGAACTCCATCTGCGCGCGCTTGGGCTGCTGCACCAGGATTAGCATAGCTAAAACTGTTTCCTTTTTGTTGAATAGCATAAGGATCAGAGTTCTGTGCAAGGCTTGATGGAGTCTGAACTTCAGGCTGTGTTTGTGTGGTAGGTGGTGCTTTATTATTACCAAATGGATTGTCTACAACAGTATTTGGATTATTTTGTTTGGCATTAAATTCAGGTTGAGCTGCCTTTGCTTCACTTGCAATACGTTGTTTGTCTGCATACAAGCGTCCAGCCTGTCCAAATGTTAAAGCATTCCCTAAGTCCGAAGCATAACCCAATGCACGAACACCAAAATCTTTAGCAAATCCTTTTGCTGTACCTAAATCTTCAGGTGACTGATCACCTAAACCAAAACGTTCACGATAATCTTCACTTGGTGTGGCAGCGTTTGCGAACAAAGATGATGCTGCACCTAAATAACCTACACCTTTTACAAGTTTACTGTTATTCACAAAGTTTCTCACACCTGCACCAAAGCCCACACTTTGTGTGGGTGCTGGAGTAGTTGGACTTGTTGATGGTGCGCTAGTTGTTGAAGATGTATTTGCGGTTGTGCTTGGTAAGGATCTATTCACATCACGAGTGATACCAGATACATCACGCATTTGTGGCCCACCAACTCTATTTTGTTGTGCACGACGAATATCATCTGCACTTGGGTAAGCACTTGGTACCAGTCCACCATTCGCAAAAAATAATTCAGGTTTATTTTGACCGGGTTTAAAACCCAATTGAGGTTGATCAACAGGTACATGCGTTTGATTTTTCATGGCATCAAGTGTTTGCACACCCACCGAATGAACTTGGTCAGGCGAGAGTTGGAACTCACCGTTACTAAGATTGACTGGCGTGGGACTCCCCATGTTTTTTAAATTATCAGTACCAATCTGCTGAGTAGAATCAGCAGGCATAATATAGCTACCTGCTGGAACATTTTTTTTAACATCGTCAGAAGTGCCTGTACCTGCACCTTGAATCAGTCCACTTTCATCTTTTTGGCGTTTTTTTAAACCGTACATGACAAACTCCCATATATATGCCATGTATGGTTAATCAATCTAAGTTATAGGCGTTAGCCTTACAGGGTTAGTACGAGTAATTATGACTCGTACTTGTGCTAGAACTTTCCGATACGCTCCCACCGATAGATGCATTTGCACTAATACCAGCAGAAACATGCATCGCTGACATCGCGCCTGCTGCCAATTGAGATGAAAACTGCCCCACTGCTTTGGCTGCTTCTAATGCAAGTTGTGCTTTTTGTATCGCATTTTGCATCTTGGCTTCATATTCTTTTAATTGCATTTCAGAAAATGCAATATTGGTACGAACATTCATATCTGCATATCTTGCTTTTGTTTCAGCATTTGCAATCTGAGTACGAAGTAGCATGTCATTATATCGTGACTGCGTTTCAGCAAATGCAATATTTGTTCGGCTGTTCATGTCAGCATAACGTGCTTGCATCTCAGCATTTGAAATAGAAACGCGTGACTTCGATTCAATATAACGGTTATAAACATCTGCATTCGCAATCGTCGTTCTTAAACTTAGATCTGCATAACGTGAATGTGCTTCTGATACCGCAATCGCTGTACGTGATTTCATATCAGCAAACCGAGCCAATGATTCACTGTTTGCAATGCCAACACGCATACGCATTTCAGCAAACTTGGCTTGTGCATCTGCAAATGAGATTTTAGTGCGTGATATTGAGTCAATAACGCTTGCTTGAGTATTTACTCTGGATGTTTCAACGTCGGCTTGTGCTTTAAATAACTCTACTTGTGAATTAAATGCTGATGTATTACTTTGAACAACACCCATTTTTGCATCAATTTCCGCCTTGTACGCTTCAATATTGGCTTGATATTCAGATATTTTCACACGTGCAGCTTCGAGGTTGAGTTCAATCTGTTTAGATTTAACATTGGCTTTAGCAGATACGCCATCTACAGTTGCTGCATACATACGAGCAAGCGATTCATACATGGATGCCTTGGAAGTTTCAGCCTTAATTTGGGAATCATATGCTTCGACTTTAAGCTTTTCAGCTCCAATCTGTTCAGAATATGCTTGAACCTCTGATTTATATGCATCAAATTTAGTCGCAATCAATCCAGCTCGTGCAGTCGCACCTTGAACCAATGCTTTATAGACCTCAACATTGGTCATCACCGCTTCAATTTTAGCTTTAAAAGCATCAACTTTTTGTTGGTTGAGTTGCCCAATAACTGCCTGTGCATCAAGCATTGCTTTGTAGGCACTGATCCGTGAAATAGTTGCATCAATTTTAGTTTTATAAACTGTGATCAAACTCTCAAATGCAGAATTTTGAGCATTAAAAATACTAATCTGAGCATTTAGCACACTGATTTTACTGTCAATTTGAAACTTAACCAGTTCCATGGTGTTAGAAACATAAGCAAGCCACATATCTTGCTTCATTTTTTCCAAAGCCATACCTTGCTCAGTCAGGAAACGGATATGCTCAAGCTGTTTATCAAAAGACTGAATTAAAATATCACGATTTAAATCCGCAATAGCGAGTTTACCTTGATCACGAATGTCGCTGACCTGCTTTGCCAACATCCCTTGTGGCATTGAAAAACCACGACTTGCCCACTCGGTAACAGCTTCTTGTACTGCTCGTTCAGTTTCTCGACTGGTACGTTCTCTTGCTCGATTAAATAATGATTGCTCAACCGCTGCTGGTAAACCAAGTCCAGTATGACTTCCATCCAACCATGAACGGATTTCCAATACCAATGGCTTAATTGCACTTTCGGTATTAAAAGCATAATAATCTTGTTTAACAACCTGACTAGCTTCAGAGATTAAAGCATCAATATTATCTGGAATCGCGATATTAAACTCAGGTGGTTGACCTTCAAATACAGGAATTTCTTCATATTTGAAATCGGGCAATTGAATTTTTTCCATGACTTCCATTTCTGGAATGACAATTGTTGGTGCACTAGGCATTTCAACATCGTCATTAATTTCAGGTCTTAATGGAACCGAAATTACATCCATGCTAGGTGCTGTGGGTAAATTTAAAATTGGTGCTTCAGGCGTTGCTGGTAATTCCAGATCGCTTAAATCTAAATCTTTGATTAAATCATTTAAATTAATCCTATCTGGCAAAATACCTGCATCAAAATTTTGCACATTAAATGTGGGTGCTGTGGGCAAATGAATTGCTGTATCAAATTCAGGGACCAATGATGCATCAATAAAATCAGGTGTAGATAAATCTTCTGAAAAAATTGGCGTATCAGGAATATCGATATTTAAACCTGTAAATGCAGGACTCACCATCTCTTTAGGTTGCTGAATATCAAGATTAATGACAGGCGGTACGGGACGCTCAATATTTAATTCAGGTACCTTTAAACCTTCTAATGGTTCAAAACCAGACTCACTAGGCTTAGCCAAATTGGATGGAGGCGTAATTTCTGCAACAGAAATTTCAGTAAGATTACCTAAAGCCTCTGATACATCACCTGCATAACTATTGACTTTACGCTCAAAATAATCGAGTTTTTCCGTGACTTCTTTCGTCACAACATCAATCTGAGGAACTGTAACTGTCATCTTAAACTCTCCGTTTTGTGGCAGATAAATCAATATTTAAATCATTGATATATCCTTGCTCACCCGATATTTTGATTTCAAAAGCAAAGTGGCGACCACGTAAACCACGCCCAAATAAAACACGGCCATTGGTCAGATCATCTGATTTTTCTGTAGGCAATACATAGTAATAAGTTTGCTTGGTACCACTTTGAGTTGTGCTCACACCAATTTCCAACTTTCTGGTATTTCCAGAGAGTTCATATTCAAGATAAGCGCCTAAAGGATGAACTAGCTGTCCTTGTCCTAAATCTAATTGTCCTGTGACCAATTTTGCTTCGATGAATGCTTTAGCATCCAGTTGATGCACACCATCTTCAGCAACACCATAGAGCACACCATTAATGACGGCCAATTCACTAAAACCATAATCTTGGTAACGGCTCATTGCCCATGTATCAACATTTGCTGTCCATGCATAGCCATATTGCTTGTGTTTTGAATAATCATCTTCAATAAAAACAAGATCATTGACGAATTGCTTGGCAATATTTTTCCCTTGACTCAAATCAAATGCCATCAAGGTTTCATTAATTTTTTCTTGTGATTTACGCTGTTGCTGTAATAATTCATTGATGTTGATCGTATCAATAACGCGTTGTTTTGCTCGTATGTGCTGGGTATATTGTTCTGAGTAAGCAACATGATCCACAACAAAATCAGAATATCGAGTGACACAACTGTCCTGTGCCTTCAGTGTTTCTGTAATGACTGATCGTGATAGCTTTTTAAGCCGATAATTTTCTTGATAAACAATATGCTCATTCGTAAACGCGCGTAATTTAGACTTTAAAGAAGTATCCAAAATATTAAGATGATCAGTCATTGCATCTTTAAAACGAGCAGTTCCCTTAAAATTTTCTTTAATTTTTAAGGCTTCATTTAATTTAGATAGACTATATTTTTTACTGTTGAGATTTTCAGCAATTAATAATCGCTCAATATTGATATTTCGTTGCGTATCTTTTTGTGTTGATGTAGAGCTAATATTGTCTTGAATCAATGACTTTGCACGTAGACGGTTTTTAAAACCATCAGAAACGATGATTTGATCCATGATCAAATCTACATGACGTTTACGACCTATGAAATGATCAGTCACATTGACTTCATCTTTGACAGGAAAAATAGCAGAATCAACCAATTCATCTGTAATTAAAACAACATCACCAGACAACACAGCAAGCCGATATAGAGCATCCTCTTTGATTCTAATCAGTTCTTCTGTGACTGCTTTAGACTTCCCTATCGTATTATTGGAATATGCAATCGTCTCCTGAATATCATCACGATATAAGGTCATTCGTTAATTACTCCAATAAAATGATATGCAGACTTATGTTCAACTAAATTAGAATAACCCCACTTATAACGACGGTTATTCTGATCTGTTTCAGATATGTTGGCATACTCACTGTCTCCGAATACAACCTTACAGGCATCTCTGTAAAATACATTTCCATACTCATCTGGTGACACATAAAAATACCATTCTTGCGGTATTCGACTATGTACTTGAAAAGGTGTTTCACTTATATCGAAGTACAATGAACCTGTTGTGCTACTAGGCTCCGTGTTTGATATTGAATACTCTTTAATTTTTGGCGCTCCACCACCACCAGAATGATTCCATTGATTTGTATCTGGGTGAATGAGCCACGTAATGTCATAGGGTAAAGCAGGCAACCAACTGCCTTGATCCGCAAAGTCCGAATATTCCGAAGGGTTATAATTTTCTATTTCTACCCACACTGGGTTGCCATTTACTGGATAAGGCTTTCCAGTCATTTTCTCTAACCCTCCAGCCCAAGCAAACACTGCATCATTTGTCCAATATCTGTAACTAGTAGGATCTTGCATAGATTTCAAAGCTAATGATTCTGATTTTTTTTTACCAATCATTGTATCTTTCTTAGCTAATAGCATTGAATTACGTGTTAGATAAGGAATACAGACCGCTAATCCTACAGCGTCATATTGGGTTTGATTGGTGTGTGTTAAATGTGTGTAATAACGATTGCGCCACAACGTACCAGGTCGCCAAAAATAAGCATCAAAACTAAAAAAAGGCTGACTATCAAAACCTTTATCTTCACCTTTAATTGTTGTCGTTGTGACAACAGGTGAAAACACCTCTCTAAAGTCAAAATCAGTGGTATAGAAATAACCTTGAGGTGATGAACTGCCAGAGCTTTCTGTTTGCTCCCATGAACCCACTGTCATCATTGGTTCATAGTTACTCTCTATTTGTTTTTGATAACCTCGCCAATCAACAAAATATTTGATCACCTTTAAGTTATTGCCAACATAATAGCCATACATAATGGTGTCACAATTAGGTTTCTGTTTTGGCACTGTATATGCGCCAAAATCAAATGAAATACATCCCCCCATTTCAACCATAGGAAATTTAATTTGTGGTTGAAATTCAGGTTTCGCATGGTGATATAAAAATCCTTTTGCGACTTGTGAAATGTTTCCACGCAGTGATGCAATAGGCTCTAATTCTAAATTATCCCAATAACGAACATCATTACCTGTCACACCTAGTGGATCATGTAAGCTTGTTAAAGCACGTTGAAAAATATCCTCAGGATTAACTCGACGTAATTTATAAAGGATGGCTAAGGTTTTTTGATCACCCTTTGGCAAAATTTCATAGAGTTTGGATAAATAATTTGAAATAACTTTGGCTTTTTCACCTGTAATTTTAACTGCTTTTAACCATCCTTGATTTTCAACGGGTGAAAATTCACAGCGTAATTTGTATGCAACACCAACTGCGATCCCCTCGTGATTATACGTATAAGCTGTGTTAAAGCCTTCAGAGCCTGTTAAGTTCAGTGACCAACCACATGCAGGTGAATAATATGTATGTGAGTAAAAATCTGCTGTGTCACAAACCTTTATGATTACACCCGTTCTACGCCATGCTTCAAAGTCTGCACCTGTTGGAAATGTCTCACCACTCGGCATAGCAGCAAAACGATCTAAAATTTTTAGAACTTCTTCATCCCCTACTTCTTCAACATACTCACGAAAAGCTCGCGTTGCAGTCACTGGAACAATAGGCATTGGCATAGCAAAAACGCCATTGGATCTAATTCTTATTAACCAAGGTTTATTTGCTGTATCAAAAACAACACCATCGCTACTATGAAATTTATAATCATACTGAAATGCCCCATCTAGAGGTGGAATACCACTGTAAGCTGGCAACCGAATCCCCTCAATTTCTTGGACTATACGTTCCATATATTTTTCAGGTATTTGAATTCGTGATTTTTCAAATGGTAGATCAGGCAGATTATTAAAATCTTGTCGTCCATAACCCCCCACAATTTGCATGACTTCAGCCATTGCTCCGCTATACCATGTAGGACGTTGTTGCACATACTGCGTGGTAATGAAGTCACTAAAACTGTTTTGCGGTATAAATTCAGGTACAGTCTGAGCATTGGGCTCAATAATAAACCGCTGTAAATGTAATTCTTTATTGGGTAATGTTTCATTAGAATAATTAATTAGACGTCTGCGACTTTGCTCAGTGAGTTTAAGGCTTACACCCTCTGCTTTTCTTATTCTTGCTTTTGTAATCACACCACTATAGAGCATGGGCACATAGACTTTTGCCAAACCATCCGATTCAAACTCATCTAACGATAGCTCTTTGTGAGCAATTGCTTTTAGCATCCCTCCCATATCTTGCAATATGACATAACCACCATCAGGCAAGTCTTTGACCTGCCGAATGCTGTCTAAATTTGAGATGGCTTTTTGATTACTTAATTTTTTAAGTTGGTGATCAATGAACAAGCTGTCATTTTCAGTGAGTTTGCCATTGACCACTAAAAGCCCATAGGGACGTGGACTATGCATCTGTTACGCTGCAGTAAAACTCAGGCGATAACCGATTTCATATTCATCACCATCTTGGAATACACGCGCTGCAGTATATTTTGATGCTGAAATTAAGGTGCCCGTTGTGCCACCTTTTGTACTGTTGGTTAACATCGCAGCACCTGTCACTGTAAGTTGTGAAGATGTAGCAATCGTCACTTTAGCGACAGCATTAAAGTTATCAATTGAATTGGTTGATGTATTTTGCGGTGTCCATTGTGGACGTGTTGCAGATGTATAGCCTTCCGTCATACTCACAATTTCAGCTGCAACAGATGCAAAGTTTGCTGCCGTCCAATTGGCTGCTGGTGCTGTTGCACCACTGAACAACGCAAGATAGTAACCAGCAGGTTTTGCAGTTGTCCCCATGGCAACATTGAGTAAATGCGCAAGACCTTCATTCACCACTAGGTTGTGAGTTGTTTGCCACTCACCACCGTTAATACGGTCAAAATATTCACCTTGTGCCAAAATTCCCTGTTTTGGAAAATAGATGCCTTGCTCAGTCATCTGGTAGTTTTCGGCTGCTAAATCATTCGCCAGTTCTTTCGCGTTCATTATGAGATACCATGTCAGTAAACAATAATGTCACGTTACAATGGTTGTCACCCTTCTCCCTAGCCTTACAGACCTACCTGACTTTGCAGTGATTCCTTTTAATATGCCAGCTTGTAGCTCGATAATCTGACCACTCGATGTTCCAAGAATATAACCATTCTCTGCCAACCATAATGCAGTTGAATTACCACCCTGAGATATATCAGGACCAATATCATTATTGTCAATTTCAATCGCACTATCAGGGACAGGTGCATGGGAGGTCTTAGACTGAAATGTCATTTCTGCTGGATTAGTTCCTGTAAGAAAAACAACATGGGTGACTTGTCCAACCCAAATGCCGCCATCAACTGGCAGAATAAAAGTAATACGTTGGGGCATAACGACAAAGCCAAACTTTTCATCATGCAGATGATATGCCAGTGGTTCTGAAAATCTGAGTATGTTTTTATCTGCAGTGAGCAAACGACCTTGCCAATATTTCATATATCGACCTGTTGGCATAGGCGATAAGCCTTTAAAACGAGCTGTCATCCCCAAATCCAAACTGCTAATTGTGACGTTACTTTTGCTAATTGGATGATCAGAATGATGCAATAGCTCGCCACCATTGCGATCTGTCACATAAATTCTGACATGCGTAATAGATTGATCAAAACAGTAAGGTAAATTTATTTGGATACTCGAAAATGATGGATCGTCAAGATTGCTATTCGATGTAAGACTAATTTGATCTGATGCAATTTGTGATAAAGCTGATTCTTGTTGATCACGTAACCATGAGATTGCCACACTGTAAGTCCCACTTTTCAATGATCCTCCACTGTCTAGCATATTCAACATTGGCGTAGCAGGTGTATCAATCGTTAATGAACGAACGTTTTTCCCATCATAGATCCATAAACCCAATTCACTTGCAATATAGACCAGATTATTGATGACTTCATAACAGAGCTGAATATGACCAATTTTCGCCAATACTTCATGTTGCCATGTTTGTGAATCTAATTGAACAAACTCAGTGTCCAATGTTGCAAATACATCATGATGCAAAGGACTTTGCCAAATATTCTGAAACCTCAAAGGTGAAACTTGCTTTGAGCCTTGTCGTAATTTAACTCGACCTGTATCCGTAATATCAATATTAACAGCATCACGTAAATATAATTTCGGTGAGTCACCACCTTGTTGCAGTCCATCATCTGCTACAACATTATTCATACCAGCAATGGGAAATAATTTTTTAGCTGCCATTTTAAAAAGCCCCTTTCCTAAATTGATCAGCATTACCATCTGGACGAATGTAATGTACTGCTGGCTTGATATTAGGCACTGCGACGATTAAGGCATCAACACCCACAGGCTTGATCAACAGTTTTGGTTTAGGTAACTCTTGGCGAACAACGCGCATACGTTGATCAAATTGTGTGTAGTCATATTCCATGACAAAACTTTCAAAGCCTTGCGCTTCAACATTTCTGACTTTTAAGGAAATGAAAGTATTTCCAAATACTTCATTTTCAAAACCACCGTAATTCCCCTTAATTAGCTCACCGACACGCAAACCTTGCCACATAAAAGGGGTATCACCACTTTTCCTTGTTCCCATTTGTAGGTGGTTACTGCCAACAGTTTTGATCGTGCGATTAAAAAAATCTACAGTAGGTCTATTTAGCGCAGGGGAATTAAGACCATTTGGTTTGATAAAGAATGCACCACCATAAGGAATATTTAATGATGGCCATCCAAAATTCTGCATATCATTTGAATCAAATTGCATGACATTTTGATCAAATGGACCAACAACATGAAATCCAACACGCTGACTTCTAAACCCAAAGTCTTTCAAATTAATATAACGTTTTCTTAACTGAATTTTATGTCCATCATCAAAACGACTTTGATTCCCCAAACCAACAGCTATTTTTCTGTGTCGTAAGGTTATTGTGGTGCGACCAAAAACTTCTCCTGGCTCTCTAATACCACCGCTACTATTCACATAATGTAAGTTATTTGCGCCATGATTTGTTTGTGCTTGAGATGATGCTTCCATAACCGCATAGATGGTGTGTGGCGATAACCTTGGTTTTGAAACAATCATCGAATCACCTAAAGATAATACTGAGATGTTTCTATTTTTTAGACCAATAAAATGACGACCAATCGTCAACTCCTGCAAACCAGGTTGCACCAATATCCCATTAGATTGTGTGTGATGGCTACCATAACGGCTGGCTATAAAACTATCTGGAAAAATTACATTAGATTTAACAACTGGACGTGAAACTTGATCTTTTAAGGTTGGCGGTGGTTCAATACCATAACCATTTTTCTGATCGCCATCTATTTCAACAGCATCTAGCCAAATGTATTGCGGATAATATGGCGGAACACCTGTCTTAATGACTGTGTGTCTCGGTATAGCCCATTGGGTGAACCCATTCACTGAGAATTGTCGATCTCTAAATGCTACTTCACTCCTACCCCATACAACTGTTTCACTACCTAAATGTAATAATTCACGCCATTGTGTACGAATACTAGCCTGCCCAAAGTCTTCACTATTACGACCTTTAGTTCTTAATTCTGGTGTAAGATTTTTAATTGTTGGTGTGCCATAAGCATCTCTCATCGTCCAACGTGGAGTAATGATATTCCAGTGAATACTTAGAGATGGATTACCAAACCTTTGATGATTGTCAAATCTACCAACTTCCTCGATATAGCGTGTGTATAGATGGACTGAATGTATAGGAATATATGGAGGTGCAATGGTATACCTCTGCTCAAACTTTAAGGTTCTGATCCGATCAGTAATCATCGGTTTGCCCATCTCAAGACTTTCAAAATTACCTATACGATTGAAATATCTTCGAGTATTTAGAATAGTCCCTATACCAAAAGCATCAGCTTTAAAACCTTTTTGAGCAATAACAGGTGCAGCATTGTAAATCACTGACCAACTGCTCATATAAGGTGATTCAATACCTTGTAGTTTTAATTTTCTTATTCGATCAGCAATCATTGCCTGACCAAAAGCCAATGCATTCAATCCATTTGCTGACAATAAACGTGCTTTGTTTTCAATATTGGGTTCACCAATATGTGCAAAATTACTCCCTATAGCACCAATTGTTTTGTTTCGATTCTCAATACTTGTCCAACCTGTCCACTTAGGTGGAACTAAACCACTATCACCATCGTAAAATTGAACAATGTATTGTCTTAAATTCCAAAATTTATGTGTACCAAAACGATGACCACCCTCTTGCCCTGTAGTTAAAAATCCATTTGGTTTTATATATTTTTTCCATAAATCTACAATTGTTAAACCAAAGGGATTGATGAAACCTTGAGGATAAATCGACTGGCTTTCAGGGATAATTCGGCTACCAAATCGTGTTGCAACATATCCAAAAGGTTGAATATTTTGTGTTCCACCAACACGATGGTTAGGAATTTTAGGATAATCAATTGAAGATGGCTCAATGAATCTTCGCCCTTGAGATACCCAGACAGCCCCATAACTTGATTGATTCTCTCCTAAAAATAACAATCCTCTACGAGAGTGTTCAATGCGTGGATTAGCATATAGATCGAATGCACTCCCTTGTGTTTTCAAATACCGTGTGTAATGCCATATGGTATGTGAGCCAAACGCTTGTGTATCACGCCCAAGTCCTACATTGATTTCTCTCACACGGTGAGATGCCCAAGCATTACCAAAAACGTTTTTATTAAATCCTAATACATTTAATTCAGGTGTTTTAGTTAAAGTTAGTTGACCAAATTTAGGTTGATAAAATCCATTTGGCTTAATAGTACGAATTCGATAACCAATAGCAGAATTTAAACCAGCAAAAGAGTAAATCCCAATGGGTGCAATAGATGGCGTTTTATTGCGTATTGCACTGCTACCAAAATTTTGACCATCCAATTCTTTAGAAATTATATTCCTTAAGTTACTTTCAACAACTCCCCAATCACTGAAAGATTGTGCATAGAACCCAGATGCTTTAATTATTCTTCTCGTATTTCTTATTGAAATATCACCAAAAACACCGCCAGGAATTACGGTATTTGTCACTCCAATTTTTTGAGTAGGATCAAATACCTTTGGATAGCCTGAATTAAAAGCATCAATATCGTTTGGTTGTAGGTATCTTGGGCTATTTGAGATCCAAGCTACACCATAACTTGTCGCCAAAAAACCCTTCGGATGTGGTGGAAATTGCACTAGAGCATTTCCCCAAAGTGTGGCTATTTGGGATTTAGCATAAATGATACGTGGTGAAACATTAGGACTTGGAATAGCGATTGAAGGTATTCCGCTTAACCCTATATATTGATTTGCTTTAGTATTAACTACTTTTGGATTTGTTAATGCACTTGAATTAAATCCAATAGGCTTTACATATTTAACACCGCCTTGCATAAAAGGGGTGCCAAAACCAGCTGTGTGATAACCAACGTTACGAACATATTGGCGCAGGTTATATGTCGTTGGCTTACCGTAATAAGAGTTTACAAAACCCATAACTTTAATTTCTTTATTAAAGTTATAAATACTCAAATTACCCATAGATGAGGCTACATAACCTTGTAACCTAAAAATCTGAGTTGAGTTGTGTATCTTCCCTGTACCAAAAACACTATGGTTTGACCCACCTACCTTAATAAACTTTTGCTTATTTTCAGTAAATGGTTTGCCAAAATTAGAGTCATCCAATCCTATAGGATTTACAACCTGATTGTATTGTGCGGATACATTGCCGAATGTGGTTGAGACCAACCCTACTACAGAAATACTTAGTGTATTCCAAGTTGCATCTTTGTCATATACGATAAGAATCGGGTATGGCTTTGTTAGTCCACTCGGCTCAATTGTTGCGGAAAACTTTATCGCGTATGGTTTTTCGAAACTGTTAGTCATACCCGATCACTCAATAATTTGTGAACATTTCGCTTGGTGGTGTGAACCCTTCAATATTGTAACGCACAGCACGTGTAATTCTTAGAGAAGAAATATAACCAATTAGATTAGAAGAATAACCTCCAAGTCTAAAATTATTCTTAGTTATAGAGTATTTTAAGAATTGATCATAAGTTGATTGTAATAAACCATCAATGTAGTAGTAAAAAATACCATTTTTTCTCATTAAGCAATGATGCTTTAATTCAGTACCGACTGCAGATGAACTAATGCCCCCCTGTCTAATTGTCCCATTGTTTATATACCATCTGAAAGTACCATTATCCGCTAATTGCAATTGCAATGCTCCAGTACTAACTATTTCTTGTGTGTCGAATATCAATACACGATGGTATACGCTTGTGTATGAGTTAATTTTTGCAAAGAACTCAATTGTAAAATCATCTAAGTTAAGCGATGGAATTGATGCAGCTTGTATATATCTAATACCTGAAGTATTACTAAAATCAAAAGACCCACCATCTATAGTTTGCAATGAACTTACAATAGTGACACCACTAAAGGTTAAAGACCTAGCATATGAGGACTTATCCGTGATATTAGTGGATGGATAAATCGGTACATTTGCGAGTAACAGTAACTCAACTTTATCAAAGTAAATGTCTTTTAATTTTATCTCATCGCTTACAATGTAGTTTACCCCTTGCCAAGCTCTGATTTTATAATAAGCAGTCCTACCCAAAACAAACGTCGTATCGACGTAATACATTGACTTTAGACCGGTCATAATAGGTTCTGGTAGGTTTGCATCGCTTACATTCGCTAAGGACGTGTTCGATCTAATCACATCAAAAGAATCAAAATGACCAAAGTGTCCCCATTCAATTCGAATACCTGCCATTGCAGTTTATCCTTTTAATTGTCCATAAACATCTTCATTCTTCCAATAACCCTTTTCATCATGCCAAATTGAATAAGCATCAAAGAGCCACTGTTCACCATTGGATTGAATACAATCCTGCATCCAGCCAACAATCCACTCCATGACATTGCCGACATGACCATATTTGATGCCAGCGACTTCTACTGCATACATCTGGAACTTTGGTAAATGAATCAATATATGCCACTCGATCTTGGTAAGTTCTTCACTTTTTTCTTCAATATCATTGGCATATAAATCAGCTTTAAAACCTTCAACACCTACGGCTTGCGTAGGTGGTTTAGGGTTATTTTCCATATTCACACCTTGAAAATTTTATTTGTTCCGTTGTCCCAAGTCACAATGATGTCACCGCCATTAGGCGTGATCGGTAAGCCTGTTGCGGTGTCAATGTATGCGATCAATGGGCTTGTGCTGTCAGTCCCTGTATCTGCATAAATAACTATGGCTTCAATAGATGCACCCGATACCGTAGGAAATGTAACGTCTGCCGCATCAGCTGCACCGCCTGTAGTAGCTTTAGCAGTTAGTGTTACTGGTCCTGCAATACGTGCTGATGTTGGAATGTCAGATAAATATTGGTGTACAGATGTTTGTGGTGTATACGCACCTGTATCTACCAACAAAACCTTAATTGTGTCGGTCATCCAGTTGATTTGTGCTTCTAAAAAACGCTGACGTGCGAAATCATAGAGTGTGTTTGCCATGTGCTTGAGTCTCCGTAACTGAATCGGAAGCACTCATGCGCTCATGTTTAATTTCAATGTGATTATCTGCTTCAACACAAATTCGAGCCAATTGTCCTGATTTTTTGATCAATTGAACTTTGGCACCGCCAATGTAAAGCGTATCTTCGGTCTTTAAATCAATTGTACGTTTGCCCATCTTTGTGCATGATTAAATAAAATAAGTGAGATCATTATGTAAAAAAAACCTGAAAAGCTTTAGCCTTACAGGGGTGCTTATGTCACAAGCAAGTTACGGCATGAATGGTTGCACCAAATGTGGTGCATCTTCACGTGTCATACGTCGTAAATCACTATCAGGACGATCACCAAAATAATCAGTAAAAGCCTGTTCTGCTATTGCTGCTCGGTTTGGATCAAAAAATTCTGTATCTGGTACACTATATGCTTTGTGCAATGCCCATTGCACTAGATGCACATGATGAGCCTTGTTAATCTCAGGTGAATCTAATTCGACATCAGCCAATGGAAGTAAAGGCAGACGATACCCTTCTAACTGCAATACCCCATCTTCATCAGGCATAGGTACTAAACGTAATCCAATATCGGATTGAATTGCATAGCATGGTGTTCCCTTTCGAGTACGCCAATCCTCATAATAATCTTTACTCAACATTTCTTCAGAGGTCAGTTCAAGCCCTCGAGTACTACGACCACTTTTTGGATCAAACCGTAATGAAGTCAACTCATATAAGCTATCATGCAAAGTGTATTGTGAGTTCCCAGCAATAATTGCTATAGAGCAAATATCAGGATTAGCATATTCGTGCAGCAGACGTCCACGTATACAGGCTTCATGAACAGCATCATTGAGCCATGCAATAACATCAACATCATCATTAAAATAAGGCTCTACCTTATCATTAGCATCTACACGAAAACGACGTAACAATTCACTCAATACCATTAGATCACTCCAAAGCTATGTACTTTCTCAATTGCAAGGGCTTGAAGATCAGCTAATTTAAGGTTTTCCTTAATTTCATCGCCATAACGTGATTTGATGTACTCTTTAACAGCATCCTTTGTACGCATTCCTTTGATGGCTTCAATTTCATCAAAGATAATATCTTCTTGTTCACGTTCTTCTTTTTGTTTTTGATGCAAATTTTTAGTCATAGAATCTTGAACCAAAGATACATCGGCATTTTCTAAAGCATCAACACGTTCAAATTCGGTATGGCTTAAGAATTTCAATGCTGTAGTTTCAGGAAGAATAACTGTTACATCACGCTCAAAAGTCAAACCTGTGCCATATAAATGATCTGTAAAACGTTCACGGTTTTTGTGAATGAAACGAACTCCAACCCCAATGACCTGCTTTTGTGTCAGCACTGTTGTAGATTTTTGGTTATCCATTACTAATTTCTGAGACTTCACCAATTGGTTACTTAACTCTAAATAATCCTCAGGATCAGGAAGGTCTTTAAGTAAATTGACTGTAGCTTTAAACAGATGGTCTTTTGCACGTTGTTCTGGTGGTAATTCACTATAAGGTACAATATTTGGATGGGTTTTATTATGAATGTCCTTAACCTCATCATACACCCAACCATTGGCTTCTTTATCACGTAACCATTCTTCGTGAGATTGTTCTGGTGTGATATTTGGATTATTTAAGTGAAACTCCACTCCCGACTCAATGCCTTTTTTAACACTTTCTGGTGCATCATTCCAAGCTAGCTGTTCATCACCCATAGATGCACAATAAGCCACATTAATACTGTACGCAATTGCTGCAATTGAACTAATTTTCATTATAACTCTCCAAATAAAACAAAGGGATAGATAATCTAAAAGTCACCTACCCCTATAATTTATCCAATAGAACCGATTAACGCGGACCAGTTAATTCACCAGATACAACAACCTTAATATCTGATGCTTTTGCGTTGGCAGCACCACCAACGGTTAAAGTTAAAATGGCATCCTTAGGTAAGGTAATCAGTTTTGTTCCATTTGCTCGCAAACGCGCAGCACTAGATAATGCGCCTGCATTAATAAAATATGCTGCATCCTGCGGTGCTTCGGCAGAATCAACACCATCTGCATATTTGAAGCCTAATGACCCTGTGACTGTTGCAGACATTGCGGTTGTGATAATCACCTGAGCATCATCTAAACGCATACCACCTGGTAATAAACCAAGTTCGATTACATCTCCTAATGCCACAGCAGTTGTAGAATTTGAATCGATGACTGCACCTGCTGCAGTTGTCGCTAAAGTAAAAGCCAAAGCAGTTAAATTACCAAAAGGCACTGCTCCACCAAACATCAACGGATTACGCTTGCGTGTAATTGTTGCCATGATCGAAATACTCCAAAAAATTAAATAAAAGGCTGTACAGTTCTTGTGACCATACAGCCTGTAAATTAAGAACCTTGCAGTTTCACCACGGTATCAACCGTAACAATGCCATGGTCAGTGTATTGGAACTCGCTACCATCACCATTCACGTCAACATTAAAGCGAATTTTCTTAACACCACGAATCGCCCCGACAAGCAACTCCGCCTTATCGTCATGATCTAGCTCTTTTTCAGACCAGAAATATGAAACGCCTGTGCCTTTATGAGCAGCAAATGCTTCCGCCAATGCCTGTCCACCCAAGATGATTGAACGATCAACTGCATATCCAGCACCCAAAGTAGCAGGGACGATTGCATCTGCCTCAGCTTCACTGGTATAGCTCGTTGCATAGCGAATTGGATCACCAGGATTAAAACGAATCGCATGTGACATTTTGCGAATTAAGAAGTTATTCCATAAGCCCACTTCACCACGGAACAATGGATGATTCTTCGCATTAGAAGAACGCGCTACAGCGTTACTAATAAGCGTTCGGAAACCTTGTTGTTTAGCAAACCAACGATACTGTGCTGGTGAAACAATCCATAAGCGTAATGGCTCGTCAGTCGCTGCTTCATCACCTTCAACTTGGATACATGGTGGTGGTAAAACCATGTCGTCCATAACGGAACGCATGCTGTCTACAGTATCCATGGTAAAAAGATCGGTTGTTGCAAGATCAACTTCTCCACCATTCACTTTAAAGGGCTGCACAGCATCACCAGCGACAATAAAATGACGGTTTTTTGTTGGTGCTTTGACATCATTGACCATGATTTTTTTAAATTTTTCATGTGATGCTAAAGGTACAGCCCATTCAGCACTATTCTGAAAACCACGTGCACCACACAAATGAACTAGGGTCGAACCGTCAGAATAACGATCCATCAGATCTTGTGCGATTGGTCGGCCAATACGTCGAAAATCAACAGGAGAACGGATTGAAGTCATCACGTTACCAAGGTCAATTGGAAAACGTGCTTGGTCTACGCGTAACCGGTCTTCTACAATAGACATACCGGTACCGCGACCTTCTGCATATTCACTTCCCATAATTGGGTAAGCATTTACTGGTTGAATCAAGTTATAAGTTACTTCATCACCCTTCTGTTTACCCAAATCCATAACGCGAAGGATTGGCATATGAGTCGATGATTCATTTTTAATTTGGCTTGCCGCACTAGACTCGCCATTTTGCATTTTGCCTACCATGTTATTGATTAGGCTTTTACGACGTAAACTTTTTGCAAAAAGTCCTACCGACTGTTGTACTGCATTTGTTTTATCGCCATAAGTGGCATTGGTTTTACCTGGCATGATTTATTTCTCCACAATGTAATTAAGCATTGCGTGCGTAATAAGCGTCGATCTGTTCTGGTGTCCAATTACTCATCTCAGCAAGTAATTCTGGGCCAGATAAGTTTCCAAGACGCTCATCATTTGATTGCCCAGTTGGATTACCACTAGGGAAATCAGTCACGCTATGCGGTACTTTTGTTGGAGCTTTATTCACAGCTTGCATCGCTGCTGCACGCACAGCATCACTTTGCTGTTGTACAGACGTTTGAGTTGGTTGTGTTCCAGACTTATACAGTCCTAGTAGTTCCACGACATCAGATGCAGAACCTTTATCTAAAACTGTGTTATACGCATTTCGAGTGATGCTTGGTTGATGACTCAACCAGTCATTAAACTCTTTTGATTCAATGATGGACTCAGCATCAGGATGTGCAGTGAAGATGGCATTAAAGTGTGCTTGTTCAGCACTCTGTTGTCTTGCGGAACGATGTTCCTCATGCATTGGTGCTAAAGCAGTATCTAACTTCTGTTGCACCATTGCTGATACACGCATATCGACAAGTTTTTGAATACCTTCGGTTAAACCTTTCTCGTCAAAGTCCCCAAAAATTGCAGGGTCTATCCCCTGATCAATCGCCTGTTGAGCGATATCAGCTTGGTTATCTTGTACGGTGGGGGCTACACCATGATCCTTACGTTCCTGTGCATTGGCTTGAAGTTCTGCGAGCTGTTGCTGTGCAGCATCAAACTTTTGCTTCCATTCCTTCTCACCGTTACGTGCTTCCACTAACTTTTCATAGGGAATGGTATGCTTACCATCTTTTGCAACGATTACAGCATTTTCAGCATTCATCTGGCTTTCATCTGCCTGTGTTTGCTGCTGCTGTTGCTCTTGAGTCTGTTGCGTATTTTCTGTTAATTCAGGTTCGTTTTTACCATCTTGGGTAGTGTCTGGCTCACTACCAGTTTCCACAGCATTTGAAGCTATGGTATCGCCATTCATCTCCTGACTTAACAGTTGAGATGCAAGTTCTGGTGTTATTTCACCTGATTCAATCAACTCTTGTTGTTGCTCTGTAATATCCATGTCTTTCCTACTACTTATCGCTGTAGCCGCTAAGGTCTGAATGGCTAGAGTTATCTAGCGTTTAGCTGCTGATTGCTCAACATGAGATAAGTTTCAAGGATTTATAGAGGATGGCGTTAGCCTTACAGGGGGGATAAGAAAATGATGAAATTTTAACTTCACCTCTACTAACTTCGACTAAAATGCTCCAAAACCCTTTCAATAAAAAATAGTTCTTAAAAACATAGAGTTAAACAAAAAAATATTTTACAATCCCACCATAAATTTGCTGTAGTCAGATCAAAGATGAAAAAATTAATAGGATTATGTGTATTACTAGCACTTATGGGATGTAATGAGCAAAAAAAACCTGTCAGTGTTGAAGAAGAGCAACAAGAAGAAGACAGCACTCAATTTACTGAAAATTTAGAGGTTGATCCTGAGTTATTCGGATTCCACTCTTATGAGTTAGGTGAATTGGTTAAAAACTTAATGCCTCATGCTCAAAAAAATCAAATTCTTGAAGTTTGGCAATGGGATAATTTAGCCAATGATGCAAAAATTAAGTGGGTCACGGAAGGTTATAAAGAAGAGTATAACCCTCATACTTTAAGCACTATGTCGTATCGAGAAGGTTTGGCACGCGTACATCAATTGGGTGAACGTGTTTCACACTTAAAAGATCGTAAATATGAAGTACCTTGGTCAGTTCGCTATGAAGGCACAGATGCGAGATTTGGTGTAAATCTTATTACTTTACAACCCAAAAGCGATACTATGGTGAGTTTTAATGATCCAATTCCATCACTGAAAGAACAAGGTATCAAGATCACTGCAATTTGCAATCAAAGCTTTGCTGGAGAAATGGTAGATGTTTCCCTACTCGAAGCTAGAAGAAAACAGCCTGTCTACCTTATTGATCGTTCTAGCGGTGGTTCAGGAGGAGAAGTTCGTTGGTTAGAACTCAGTTTGAAAGATTTGAGTACTGAATGGTGCCCAGATGATAATGACACTACCATCTAAAATATATTTATGATTCATTTACTTTATTAAAAAATATCGGGGAAAATATGAAGAAGACATCGCTTATTGCTATGCTTTTAACAACAATGGCAAGTACTGCAAGTTTTGCAGGATTACCTGAAATGATGAAAATTTATAACAATCCTAAACTAGCACCCAAAATCGCAGCGTGTAAGGGAGATGTGTATTGTAATGGTTTTATTGCACTCTCAAAACAATGGAAAGATATTCCGAACGCTTATCGTTATCAAGGTAAGTATGATATTAAGTCATACGCTCGTAAGGGTGTAACCTATGATAATCAAGGTCGAAATATTGGCTTGCATATGGGTTTTTATTTCCGAACCGACCGAACGAATAATTTTATCGAAGGCTTTGATAGCATGCATTACAAAGATCAAGATCTTGTGAATAATCAAGGCGGTTTGGCTGTATTGCTTTATATTGAAGATAAAAATGGTTGGGCAAAAGACTAACTAAGTCGAAGGGAGTTAAAACTCCCTTTTTAGATTCAGTATTTGATATGAGACCCTCAATAAAAAGACAGTCGATTTGACTTGCCTTAGTATCTGTGAACTATAAGAATTACTCTTGCCTGACAGAGGGAAAGGAATACTTTATATTTTTTTCAAATCAGCTATTTTGGATTCTAAATCGCTAATTTTCTCATCGTATTCTTCAACCAATTTTTTCAATTCACTCTCAGTTAAGTTACCAAATAATTTAAGAAAATATTTAGCCTTTTTAACTACGAGCTCTGAGTTCAAATCACTACGTATGTTTGTTAAATATAACTTCTCTGTTTCGTATTCTTCAATTTGTGATAATGACTTTTCGTTGTTAGATTTCAATATTTAGCCTCCTTATAATGAATATCATATAAATAACATCTTTAAACAATTAGATACAGTAGTTTACGTCAAATTATCTTCTGTCCTCTCCGTCTCAATCCCCTGCATTCCTGTTGAACCTTGCTTCGGTACTGGCGGACTCATCGGACTTGTATTCTGTTGCACCTCTGCCAGCCCTTCACTGCCTAACTGAGCCCCTTCACCTTCTAAATATGGTGAACGCACATCACGTGCTGCAGTCTGATCAGCAACAGGGAAATTCGGATCATCACCCATCGGATTAGGACGCTGATAACCTGCACCCTTCATGACTTCATCCGCAATAGGTGCGATCTGTGGCATCTGCGCAACCTGTGCCCCTGCCTGCATAGCAGAATAAGCAGCTTGAACACCAATTTGTACAGAACGTGCATCAATTTCTTTGATTTCACTGCCAGCCTTACGTTCTTTCAACTCAAGCTCACGCAATTTAATTTCATTACCTGCATCAGCCAAGGCTTGTTTAACAGCATCCTGAATTTGCTGTTGAATCTGCTCAGGTGTAGGTGCTTGTGATGCATCTTTGATTGCCTGAATAACATCTTTCTTAAATGGCGTATCAGTAAGAGCAATGATGTATGGCAATACAGCAACCTGAATATTCGCCGGTAAAGACTTAGTAATTTCTGACAGTGCATTCATTTGCTGCTCCATAAAGCTCTTAGAACTTGGAACATCTGATAACGCAACCATAAGTCTAGTACGTTGAACATCATTTGAAAGATAGCTATAGCCTAGTTCATCAACTTCTGGCTTATTGATATGTACTCGACGCTCTTCAGTGACTGCATCACCCTCAATAATAACCACTTCCTCTTTTTGTCCAAGGTCTTCAATGATCAAAGCTATTAGCTGTTCACCAACCAAAGTTCGCGCTGCCCTAAAATTATCCATGACTTTCTGCATTGAACGATCTGATTGTTCAACCTGAATAGCTTCTTGTTTACCTGAGGTCGCTGTACCTTGCTTACCTTGGAATCCAGAAGTAATGCTACTAGTACGCTCAATTGCTAATCGACCATCATTCAACATTTGGAATTGATGTTGATTCAATTCAAAATCTCGATCCACCTCAAAGCGTGAACCTGGTTTAGCCATATGTTGTTGGTTGAGTTCAATATAACTATCTGGTCGCGCGATCTGTTGACGTACTTGCATTGGTGTTAATGGTGTAGCGCCTTTGGTTGCTGTTACTCGAACACTACTCATGCCCCAACGCAACTTGGCTTGTGTGCTATTCACTAGATCCTGTGGATACTTCATGTCACGGATAAAACCAAAAGGTACGCCAGTATTGTCCTCACGAAATGCAAAGAATGGTACGTATGGAAAATGTTTATGAGGATATGGAGAAGGTGAATCATACAATTGATGTGGGCCAATCCAATATGCTCGTCTTACTCGTGCAATTGTGGCACGCTCTGGTTCAGCATGACCATTCGCAGCAGCATACAAGTGTGATGGATTATTTTCATCAAATTCAACGATGCGTCCATCATTGAAACGCAACATAATCACTTCAACCCAACGTCTGTACCAATACTCACACACTAATATTTCTTTAGATGAAGGGTTATACCAATATTGTTCTTCTAATGACCATGCACGTTGATTCGCCCACGCATTGCTTAAATTGGTCCCATGCCCACCATCGAGTACATCGTCATGTTCCCACCAAGAAGAACCATGCTGCGCAATACGTTCTATTAATTCCTTATGTTGAGAAAATGCCACTTTTAATCGTTGAGGGTGCACCCATCGATTGCGTCTAAGCCAACGAGCATCAGACAAATCATCTTCTTGAGCTTTCATATCCCAATGAATTTCATTACGACGAACTGATAAACAACGATAAGGATAATCTAGTGGGTTTGATTCACGCTTTACTTCAACCCAACCTAAACCACAGCAAATTTGGGGACGAAAAGCGTCACTACATGCTTTATCTGCTTTTGATTGACGTTCAGCTTGATTTAATTTGTAGTTGAGCGCATCAGCAACATCTTGTCCACCCGGTTCGCCATTTGCAGTTACACGCCAATCTGTACGTGTACTTGTTTCAAATCCTTCAATTGCCCGTATAGCTGGCCCGATCAAGTTCTCTACCGCAGGCGGTATACCAATCTCTTGCATACGTTTAAGCAAATCACTATCCAATTGATTACCGTCGGCATAGTCCATTTCCTTATCTGCAGTGCTACGCCACAAGGGTTGATGCTCAATTTCGTAATGAATTTCTTGGATTTCATGCAAAGTCAGCTCAAGCTCGTCATTTGCTGGCGTATTGTCTATCATGTTCATCGCTCCGTATTTTTACACTAACCGCCAGTCTGTCGGCTCATCTTGATATGTCTCTCTGTACATATCATCATGTGGATTGTCTGAATCACCAAAACCTACAGCTTTACTTTGGGTATAGACGTAATCACCAAGCAACCCTGCATCTTTAGCCTGTGCCCATTGTCTAAGTGCATCTGCTCCTTCTGAACAACCATTAGATTTATCAGGCTGATCAATAAACATATTGGCTTGATGATTAAACTTCTTCTTATAGCCTTCGATCCGTTCAATACCCAGTTTGCATCTTTCCTCATCAAACCAAGCATTCTTTAAATGTCGACGAGTCTGTTGAATACCTGTTGTGAGTAACGTAATCCGTGGAATAACTTCAAAATTATGACCAGGTAATAATTCCTCAAGCATTTCTAATACTGACTTGTTGTAATCGCCGAGCCTTTGATGTGCTGCATCGTGCGGTAAATAGTGGGTATGGTAAATATAAGGCTTGTCTTTGATCAGCTTTGCGTAAAAGCGTAGGTCTTTAAAATGATCCTCATCATAATCAATGAAACGATCTTGGTTATTTAGCATCTGCTCGTACCAGATAGCACAACCATCATGATTACCAATATCCCAAAAAGTATTTACAGGAATATCCAAAACTTCAATTTGAGTGATACCACCACGTTTACGCAACTCAAGCATGTCGTTTGCGTAGTAGTTCCCTTCTGTACTGACCTGAAATGCTTCATCAGGAAATGAGGGATACTCTTGCCACATCAAAGCTTGATCACCAGATAGATCATTATCACGTGTCGATACATACCAAGCACGTTGATCAGGATCAATCTTGATTCGTTTGCCCAAGTTTTTAGACACAACGATTTCAATATGATCAAAAATATTGTGGTCTTTTTTGGTAATAATCACATTAGATGAATCAATACGGTACTTCGGTTCTTCCCACCAACCATAAAAATGCAATCTAAAGTCTTTTGGCGTGAGCTTTTTACGTGACGCAAAGTTCTTCTGTGCAATCTGAACCTTATCAAAGAAGTCGCCACCACGACCTTCAGCAGTCGATTCAATGACACAAATACCAGTTGTTGGAACTGCTGGTAATGAACCGGTACGAACTTCTTTCGCTTTACCTGGTGACTGAGCACAGATTTTTCCATACTCAGAAATCAGTAAGCGGTGCATGGTACCGCCACGGAATGATGTGGCCACTGAAATTTTAGAACCATTATGGGCGAATTCCATCTCAGTTCCATTATTGGTTTTGAGTGGAAAGCGTTCTAATATTTCAGGTGGTAAGTTATCGTACGCAAATTTAATCTTATCGCTAAAAATATCACCAACAGTTTCAAGGTTCTGTGCAATAACACCGCAATGCTGATTAGCATTAAACAAGGCATGATCAAGCCACAATATACAAATCAATGTAGTGAAACCCAACTGACGCGCTTTTAAAATAATATTGCGGTACCACAACCGATTTAAAAATTTCTTCTGTGCATCATTAGGCTGGAACGGTAATTCAAATGTTGGGGCTTCTTCTACTTGCCCTAACTCATTTACAAAGTCATCACCTTTAATTTTGATCTTATATAAACAGCCACTAAAAATACGCCAAACAGGGTCTGCCAAGCAGCGTTCAAGCTCCTCGGCATTTGTCGGTAGTGGCTGTAAGTTAGTGTTATAAATCAATTTATACTCCATTTTGCACAATATTGGTGCATTTTTGAAGCGTGTACGTGAATGAAATTGTTTTGATGTGGGTGATTAGTCGTTTCATTTACGTACATGCACTAATATTCAGGATCATCGGCAATTGGTTTAAATGCAGAACTATTTCCAGTGCTTACTCGTTCAAGTAATGCGGTCAGTGCATCGACAGGTTTATTGTTCTCATCATCAAGTCCAAACGCTTGACGTTCTAATCCAATCAATGTTTTGAGTGTGTCGCTTAAATCTTTCATAGACTTCACACGACCAGGCATTGAGATGATCTTCATGTAAAGGTCATTTACTTTGTCATTGCCTTTATCATCAGGTGACCACATAAGCTCACCCAACATTTCCAACAATTTGACATTCTCTTGACCGACCATCATTTCAAGCTCATCAAAAAGACTCATAGCAATCTTGCGTGAACGTTGAATATCCTTACGATGTGCTAATCGAACTGACGCTACTTCATTGGCGCTCGCATCAATAGTGTCTTTTTCTGAAATGGTCGTTTTCGTGCGCACACTGCTGCGCACACTCTCCTTGCGCACAATGTCATCTGCTTTAGCTTTAATTTTTTCAGATAGATCACGAACCCATTCGTATTGCTTTGCTCTACGTCTAATGCCTGATTCTGCAATATCATGCTCACCTGCAATTTGACGTAGAGACTTAATACCTGCTCGATAATCAAGTTCGATCTTTTCCCAATCAATTACTTTTTTTTCAGTCATGACCACTCAACCTCATATTGGTTTAATGATCATATTTTTAGATGGGGAGGTCTAACCTTAGAGGGGTATTGATATTTTTATGGTTGTTGGGTAGGTTGAGATTTTTTAAGGGGAATTAAAAATGACTAGAACAACTAAGCTAAGGATTATTTGCGGATTAATTCTTTTATTTAATCTATGGCTGATTGGAAACTACAATATTCAAGGATTACCTGTATTTATCTTAACTTTTGGTTTTGCTGTTGTATTTGAGATGTTGATTACTAGAAAATTTAAGAATAAAGAGTAGCCACCTCTCGGTGGCTACTCTTACTTAAGCCTGACAATTAAACCAATTTGGTTTCACTTCAAACCGCCGACCATTCGATAGTGCAACATTGCGACAATAAATATCAATGGTTGGCTCGCCTGCATTATTTTTAAAATCAAACTGCCATGCAATTTGTCTTGCCAATTCATTACTAGCAACAAGATGTTGGGCATAAGTCATAAAAGTACGATTATCAATAAGACTGACAGCATCACACAGCTTTTTCATCTCATGGTTGGTGACAATCACTTGCTCAACAAAGTCTTGTAATATTTCCATAATATCCAATTTAGGTTTAAGACTATTTGGATATACTTCCGCAACTTTAGGCATGAAATGATTGTATAGAACATCAAAACATTCTAACTGATACTTGATGAGTGTTGGTTTAATTTCAGGCTTTACACGGTTTACATCAATGCCCATTAACCAACCATTTAAATAACCAATGGGCAAACATACAACTTGGCGATTTTTACCATCTTTAGCAACCATGTCCATCATGGACATGGTCGTATTTAAGATATGATTGCGTTGAATTTTTTTATATTGTGCTTCCCATTGCAAACCAATATTTTCACAAATAGGCTTCATTGCTACATAAGGTTTGTTGTTGTGGAAAAATACAGGGATTTCTTGTTTATTAAATTTGATAATTTGATTTGCATTCATGGTGAATACTCCTAGTGATACAGGGAATTTTCCACCACCAAAACGACGCCAATCATTAGGGTGGCAGGATATGCAGAATTGGCGTACCAGTCACTAGGTTCTGGTGTATCTTTCGATACTTCCACATATCCCACCATAACAGGCAAGACTGTGCTAAAGGCGTAAAAAAACCGCATTAGCGGTATTTACATACCTAGTGAAATCATTGGACGCCAATCCAAGCACCCGATTTTGCGGATGCACAATAACGATATAATTATTTTCAATACTTGTCAAATTCACAACAACTCCCTCTGTTTCCCTACATCAAGTAAATCCCCTACTTGCTTCGATAATTTACGCACTTGACCTGAAACTTCACTCTGAAGTATTGCCATATGATGGCCCATTTCAATATTTGCATATTGCATTGCTTCAGCAACCATCAAGTTTCCAAGGTTACGAGCTTCACGGGGTGTAAGCGTTAAAACCTCGTCATCACCAATTTCAATTTTAATTGTCCCATCAGGTAAAACCATCTTAGACATCAAACGTGCTACACGATGCTTAGGGGCTGGAATGAATACACCACGCTGTACACGGATAATCTGACCACTATCAACCAAATAACTTAAACGATCATCAACGATAGATAATTTTAAGCCCGTCAATTGTGACAAAGTTTCTCTAGTAACGATCTGCTCTTGATTATGTAAATCCTCAATGGCTTCAAGGATTGTTTCAGCGTTAGACTTCATTGTCATACTCCCCTAAATCGTTCTCAAACTTCAACTACGTCAATATTGTGAATTAACTTCATCAATTTACGTTTGATGATGTAATCCGCAGTTTTATGACCTTTGGCATCTTCACAGATGAACTGATCATCTTTGGTCCAATAAACAAAGTCTGCTATGTAATCTGTGCCACGTACTTTCTCACCACAAATTTTCTGTGCTGGTATCAGGTTATATCGAACCTGAGTCTGTAAATCCTTGATCTCACCTGCACGCTGTAAGACCTTTAAATCATTTAAACGACGATATTCATGCTGTGAATCAGCAACTTTTTCACCATCAACAATAACTTTATGATTCCCATACTTTGGCTGTTTAGGTTTGTTATCACGTTGGTGAACAAGTCTTTTAATTTGAGATGGTGATAAATTCATTCATGACTACCTAAATATAAAAATGCATGATTCTGCGGTTTAGAATGAATACTCAGGTAACAACACAGAAAAATTAAAATATAAATAAAAAATCTCATTGCATATGCCCTTGCTGTATACGCTGATCTAACCAATTGCACTCCACTACGGTTAAACCATCATGCTGGAAACGTGACCACAACCGATCCCCTAAATCATCTTTTAATTTTTTTAATGTGAAATTTGAAATCAACATGGTTGGTTTTTTACTGTCGTATCGCTTAGTTAAAACCTTATGCACAAGCTCTGTACGTTTTTCACGATCATGCAATCCATATTCGTCAATAATCAATAAATCATATTGAGCAAATTCATAAATTACGGCTTCTTCGGATTGATCTTTCGAATCTCTATCCCAAGCATTCATAATTCGTTGTGCAATTTCTTCGCTTGTGATGTAACGAGCTTTAAGCCCTTTTTTCAAAAGATTTTTTGCAGTTGCACATGCAAGATGTGTCTTACCTGTGCCTGTAGAGCCAACCATGATGAAGTTAGAACATTGTTTTTCAGAAATACGTTGTGCGTAGTTCGCACATTGATTCAATGCATTGGCTTGACCCTGTGTACGAGTTTGATAATTTGAGAATGCTGAATATGCATGACGATCTGGAAGCATTGCACCTGCAATATGCTTTTCAAAAACTGCTTTATTTGTCTCAGCCTGTTGTTTGGATTTTTCAGCTGCTAAAAATTCATTTGCACACATAGGACAAATCAAGTTGCCACCAGCTAAGATTTTTTGAGTTTTATGTAAGCCACAAACTTCATTTGATTTAACAAAAGCATTGAATTGATAATGTGCGTTCATTCCATGCCCTCAGGTAATTTGACCGTGCCGTAAAATGGCTGGTCGTCCATAGGTTGATCTTTCCAGGCATCATTGACGTTCAACCCTGTTGATCGATTAGTGCTCTGTTTTGTTTTAACGTTGGGTTTTTCAGGTGGTGTCAATGGTGTTTGCTGTCGTCGTTCAACCCATTGAACAAGTTTTCCAAGAACTTGGTTTTTAACCATCTGGTTTCTATGGCCATACTCATTCTGTAAATCATCCAGAAGCTTATTCAAATCATTCTGAGTAATTTCTTTCAAACCACGGAGCTTGATTCGTGTATTCACAGTGTCTAAATCAAATAAAAAACGATCATCGCCTTTTGAATTTTCATCGTGCAAATTTTGCTCGTGCGTTATAGAGATATTATTAATAGATGAAGGTGACGATGACGGGCATTCCTCAAGCATACTTTTAGCATCATCTAAGCATTGCTTATGCATTGCTTGAGGATATGCATTAGCATTGCTAAGGTCATGCTTGTTAGATGCATTAGTATTGCTAGAGTTGTGCTCTGTATTTACATTGTCTTGAGATTTATTCCAACGTGCTTCGGCTGCTTTCTTTGCACGTTCAGCTTTTGCGGTCTTATTACTTTCAGCTTGGGTTTTCAAATTATCTAAATATTCAGAACGAATTTCTTCATCATAAACATTCAATAAATTTGCACGAATAAGTACATCTTTTAATGCTTTTGCTTTTGATAAAGAAAGACGAGTAATGCTTGCAATAATATTGTTATCATTTGGAATGGCTCCATTACGCCAGTAATCCATTAACACCAAAAATGACGCACCGATTTGCTCGGTGGTCATTCGTGTAGTTTTAGCCAGCATGTCGCCAATATAGACAGGCATCCAAATATCAACTTCTTGATTACTCATAACACCTCACCACAAATCTTCACTACATAACCCAAGGTGAGAAAATTCCATCTCACCTAAGGCTATTAGCTCTAATTGGTTTGCAGTCCATTCTTGTTGGCCACATTCAACTGCATGTAAAAAAGCTTGTGGTCGTGTATAGAACTTCCCATTTTCACAATAGAAACCCTGATGTGCAGATTTCCCCCATTGATTTTGAATATCTGGTACCAAGCCAAGTGACAGAATGATATTGGTACAATCCGCATGACGATTAGGTTTTGGTAGGGCGACCATAAGATCGCCAGCTTTTACAGCAACTCCGATAATCATGCTGCCACCTTTTTTTCATGACTTGAACGGACTTTATTCACACCTTTAACATGATGTGGTCTATAAACACGGTCATAGCAGCCTTTACATGCTGATTCTGGTCGAAATGTAATGGTTCCATCCTTTAACTTTGATTTCACCATGAACCAAAACTCTGAATCTGTAGGCCAATATTCATCACAGTGCTTACAAAGTTTTTCTTTCCCTAGTTCAGTAAAGATATACATAGGTTTTTTAGCTTCATTTGATTTCATGCTGCTACTCCCTTATGTTTCTTCACATGCTGTGCCCAGCCTTTGCATGGTTTCATGCGCTTACGATCTGTAGCGGATGGACTATGCAAATTCTCAATATCTTTATGGCAATAAAAAACTGCATCCGACTCCAAGGCATGAGCTAAGTCAGATTGAGTAGAAAGACAATGATTTGCTAAAGTACCGCAGCGATAAGCACATGATTCGCATAGAACATCTTGATTAGGAGCCTTTTGCGCCAAGATCAATCCATTCAAAGCACCATGAAAACTAGGTGAAATAAGCTTATCTATTGCGTATGGGTGCATATCGCCAGTGGTGACAAGATGTAAATACAATGTTTCATCACATGATTGGGCATAATTCACAGCAACATTTAAAACATTGCCAAGTAAATTAAGTAATTCATCATGTGATTTTGCTGAAAACTTATCCTTGATTGCCTGTAAGCGTTCAGCTTCAGGCAATTGGATAATGTCTGTTAGGGCGAGAATTGAGGTGTTGTCAATCATGCTGTCACCTCATTCGCTTTTTGTTTTTCTTCACGCTGTTTGAACACACACTCAGCATGAATCAAACGAAATCCTTTAGCGTTTTGACGCTTTTCAAAATGCCCTGCACCTTTTGCAACGAAGTGCGTACAGTAATAGCAATAACCACTGAAGCGATTTCTCATCCCTGCACCTCCACCACTGCACCGCCATGCTCATGTAAGCAAATCTGCACACCGTTTGGGCAGGTACAGTATTTTTTAGAGATTACGCAATAAGCCATTTCAGCCGACTTATCTTCTCCATCAGCAGCTAAATCAATACCAATGAAATACGCACTATCTGGTGCAACACCCAATTCAAACTCACGTTTTTCAATTTGTTGAATCAAGCAATGCGTACATTGTTCCCCATCAAATTCTGGACATTTGCCCTTACACAGATGTTCTGTTAAATTACTCATGTTCATTTTCCTGAATGATTATGAATTGCTGTACTAGAAGCTCGATCTTGACCATCGGGCTTTTTTAATGTCTGCCAAAAACGTTTCAAATTTCTGCATACATTCATAAATACACTCGTAGACGTTGTATTCTTTGATTTTTCTATGTGCTCAGATGATGATTGACCTGTCTCCAGTTCGATCTTTTTATCTATGGCATCTCTTAACCATTTCGCACGATCACTACCTTGGCTTATCGCCAATTCATCAATGATCTCTTGGACTTCCAGCGGTACACGTGTTGACATGGGTGCCAACAGTTTTTTGCTGAATACAAACATTATTTTTGTTTCCATAAGATTTCCTTTTTTCACGCCATCTTCATTTTGATTTGGCGAACATATTCCCAGTTAATATCTGGACGTAACTCTTCAGCCTTAACCTTACCTTGAGTAAATTCTTCAATGGCTTCACATCGGTCTTCTGGGATTTTTTCAATATTCCATTTTGAAACTGCCCAAGGGGTTAAACCGATACCTCTAGCAAGGGCAGCTGAGGAACCTGCAAATTTCACAGCTTTATCAAAAGCCTCATGGGGGGATGACATAATGACACCATTAAAACTACTTAAAGTAGAATATAATATACTACCTAAAATAGAATTGGTACAACAAAAAATTAATAGTAAAATTCTACTAAGGGTAGAAAACAGGCTTAAACCAGTGAAAGACGCGAAACATATTGAGTTTGCTAATCGATTAAAAAAATTAATGGATGCTGATGGCTCACCTATAACAACAGTGAATCAACTAAAAGATGCTATTAATGTGACTTATGAGATGGCGAGACGTTACACACTAGGAACAGCCAAGCCTCGTGAAGATAAATTAAAAGAATTGGCAGATAAATTTTCTGTTGATATTAGTTATTTAGACCACGGTTTTACTCTTGACAATAATGTGGTGCCTATCGTTTCCAAATTATTACCCGTGCTCTCTTGGGTTCAAGCAGGCGAAATGACATCTGTTGAAGAAATAGATCCGTCTGAAATTAAAGAATGGTTACCACAACTCAGCAATGATGATCCAAGTGGTTGTTTCTATTTAAAAGTTGTCGGTGTGAGCAATGCACCATACTATATAGATGGTGACTATATTCTTATTAATCCTCATTTTTCTGTTTCAGACCTACTTTCAGAAGATTTAATTGTTGTACGAAATAATACTGATGCAACATTTAAAAAATTAGTCATAGAAAGTGATGATCGTAAATACTTACAAGCACTTAATCCAAACTTCCAACCCAATATCATTGAGTTTGAAGAAGGGATGGAATTAGTTGGATTAGTGATTGATGCATTCAGACCACTGGGGGGATCAAGACCAAAGCGAGTAAGAAAGATTTAACTATGGAGAATAAAAATGTTCTGCAATCAATGTGGTCAAAAAAACAACGATAATGCAAAATTTTGTAGTGGGTGTGGAAATAAGTTAGAAAACCAAGATGCCCAAAACATCCAAATAAAACCATTACAACCAAATAAAAAGCTTAGTTTATTCAGACGTGTATGGTTGACTTCTCTATTTATAATATCACTTGTCATGCTTCTTGGTGTTTTACCTTATCAAATCATTTCAGGTGATTTTGAGTTTATTTATATATCTGGAATACTTTTATGGGGTGCAGCTTGCCATTATTCATATACACAAATTTTCTCAAAAAAATCAATAACTGAAGCTTTTAATGCTCTCGATGAAGCTGAGCCATGGTTCATTAAGCAAGATATTAAAGTGTCATCTATACAATTTAGTTCCTACAATGATCCTTATCTTATGAAGAATCCAGAATCAACTCTAATTGTCGCAACTGCCAAGAATAATGGGGGTGATCATGTTGGGTTTGCTATAGAAGTTAAGTCAGGATATGGTGTCTTATCAAGCTTAATTATTGAACCATATGGTATAGCAACACATCACAAAAAGGCAGCTCGTATAGCACATCAACATGGAAAAAATCTTATTGATGTTTTGAACCATATGGCAATAGAGCATAGAATAAATCACGTAAAGTAAATAAATCAAAAGTGCTAAATAATTTTTGATGCTCTACACCCGCTACAGCGGGTTTTCTTTTGTCTACAAAACACAAAACTACTTTAAGTAGAATTAATTTTCTATTTTCTATTGACAATTTTTCTACTTAAAGTAGTATTTATTTCACCAACAAACAAAAAAAGCCCCAACACTTGCAGGCGACGGGACTTTTACTCATAGAGTGAAATAAGTATGACTTTATTCAAACAGCATTACAAGACCCTCATGGTCTCAATTGGATTTTCTGCAATCCTTGCCACAGCTTGGGCATTGGAGCCAACATCTCAGGAGCTGCCTGTAAACATCCATCCGAGCAAGTACGAAGTGTTGACCTACTTTCCAAATTGCACAGGCTTCTGCCCTGCTCAGCTTAAAGGTGATGATCTAACTATCAATCTTGATTATCAAATCGTTGATGGTTCTGTTCAGCAAATTGATAGTGTTTCAGTTTTTAAAAACTCGAAAGAGTTAAACAACATCTACCTTGATCGTTCGGAGTACGAAAGGATCAGTATAGCAATTGTTGGGGGTGTGAAGTGAACATCTCTCTACCTCTTTCATTGCTTGCGACACACAAAGAATGCACAGGCTACGGTGAATTTTTATATCGCCAAGTTGGTGACACGGTCCAAAAATGGAATGGTGCGTCTTGGGTTGATTTAGACATTCGTTGTTCAGCTCAGGATTTCTTAAAAAATATGCAGAAAGTGACTGAAAAAAATCAATATTCAAGTCGCACATATTATCCAACAGCTATTTACGACAATCCGATTTACCCGCGCAAAAACGTCGTGGGTGCGTATCAAGGAGATTGATATGAACACTCAAGTTAATCGTGACCAATTTCTTGCAGGTCGTAAAAAAGGTATCGGTGGTTCAGACGTTGCTGCAATCCTTGGTTTTAGCCCATACAAATCACCATACCAATTGTGGTTAGACAAAACAGGTCGTAATGAGCGTAAAGAATCACAAAATGAGTCTGCACATTTCGGCAACCTACTTGAAGATGTTGTAGCAAAAGAGTTTTCTCGTCGCTCAGGTATGAAAGTTCAACGTGTTACTCAGCAACTTTCTTTAGAAAATATTGGTGAGCCGTGGGCTATCGGTAACATTGACCGTGCTGTTGTAAATCCTAAAATCGCAGGTCGTGTTTATTTCGATAAAGAAGGCAAGTTGACAACCGACCAAGGCTTGGAATGTAAAACAGCTTCTGAATATCTTTCTAAATTATTCGGTGAAGAAGGTTCAGACCAAATTCCAGATTATTACCTTACTCAGTGCCTTTGGTACATGAAACTTACAGGCTTCCAAGTATGGCACCTTGCCGTTCTTATTGGTGGTAATAAGTTCCGCATGTATCGCATTGAACGTGATGATGACTTGATTGATTCAATTTTTCGTCAAGTTAAAGCATTTTGGTTCAACCATGTCATTGCTGATGTACCACCTGATCCTACTTGTTTTGATGATGTTTTACATCGTTGGTCAAATCATGTTGTGGGTAAACAAGTCGAAGCTGACTTAAAGCACATCAAATTGGCTGACGAGCTGATCACTGTTCAGAATCGCCAAAAAGCGGACAAGGCACGTGAAGATGAAATCAAGTTAAAGATTGTCTCAACGATGCAGGATGCGGAAATGATGATTAGCCAAGGCATGACTATCTGCACCTACAAAGAACAATCCTCTACTCGTATCGACAGTACGCTGTTGAAAAAAGAACAACCTGAATTATTCACAAAATACAGCAAAACCTCCAGCACCCGAGTTTTCCGTATTTCAAACAAATTTAAAGAAACAGTTTAAGGAATTTTATTATGAACGCATTAACAACCCCACAAAATGGTCAGATTGCCCACTTAACTGCTTTTGATATCATGATGAATCCTGAAATTATGGATCGTTTTGAGCGTATTGCAAGTGTCATGGCTTCATCAAAATTTGCAGTGCCGAAACATCTTCAGGGCAATACTGGAGATTGTTTAGCCATCATTATGCAATCAGCACAGTGGCAAATGGACCCTTTTGCTGTAGCTCAAAAAACTCATCAAATTAATGGTGTATTGGGGTATGAAGCGCAACTTGTGAATGCTGTGATTACCAATCGTGCACCTATCACAGGTCGTTTAAATTTTGAATGGTATGGCGATTGGGCAAAGATCAACGGCAAGGAAGATAAATCATGGGATAAAGGCATTAAAGTCTGGGGAACATTAAAGGGTGAAACTTCTCCACGTGAAATTGATATTTCTATGGGACAAGTAGGTTCAGTACGCAATTCACCTTTATGGGTAAGTGATCCACGCCAACAACTTGCGTATCTTGCTATTAAACGTTGGTCACGCTTATATACACCCGATGTAATTCTAGGTGTTTATACCCCAGATGAAATTGCTGAACGTGAAGAACTTGATGTTACCCCAGTTCAATCAACGGTAAAAAAACATCAAGGTTCGAGTGGGCTTAAAGCTCAGATGGCTGAACGTGAACAGTCTCAAGAAACTGTTATTGATATGGTACCTGAATTCAATACATCAGCCCTTTTAGCTCAAATTACTGAAACTCAAACATTGGAGGAATTAAAAGCACTCGCTGCGACATTTCCAACCAATTTAGGTGAACCAGCACAAATAGATATTAAAAATGCCTATGGATGGCAGAAATATTACCTGCAATTAATTGTAGATCTTGAAGATGCGGCTGATGTTGAAACAATCAATATTGTCATGGGTGAACGTTTCGAGCCAAACAGTTCCAACCTATCTGATGCTCAAATCGACAATATTAATTCAATCTACGAACGTAAAGCTGCTGAATTAACAGCATAACTTTGGCATGTGGTGCCCTCACACATGAGGGTACCAATAGTGAGATAGCAATATGAATCCAACTATTGAACAACAACATGCCATTGATATGGCATTACATGGTCAGTCTTGTAAAGTGACCGCATACGCCGGTGCTGGTAAGACTTCCACCCTTAAACTGATTGGTAATGCAAAGCATCACCAACATGGAATGTACTTGGCATTTAACAAGGCGATTGCAACAGAAGCACAGTCTAAATTTAACCATAATGTTAAGTGCAAAACATTTCACAGCCTAGCTTATAACTCTGTTCCACGTTGG
Organism: Acinetobacter sp. 251-1; assembly: GCF_030329305.1. Lineage (NCBI taxonomy): Bacteria > Pseudomonadati > Pseudomonadota > Gammaproteobacteria > Moraxellales > Moraxellaceae > Acinetobacter > Acinetobacter sp. 251-1. Next base: position 56,010 of record NZ_JACANS010000004.1, read on the forward strand.
CTGACCAATAAACTTAAAAATCGTCGCTTGATGTCAAACCAATTGGCATCTCGCCATGATCTTGAGAATTATCAAGTACCAGTGGCATTGGTTAAGCAACGTGGTGAAGATGACCAAAAGCGTTTATTTAACTCAAAACGTATGGCCACATCTATGATGAATGCCGTTGGTTATTTCTGCCGTTCTAATTACAGCGAAATTCAACTATCACAAGTTTACGCTGCTTTACCAGATTGGATGGATGACACATACCGTGCTGAATTGGCAAATATCCTTTTACCTAAGGCACATGATTACTGGAATGACATTTTAAATCCTGCTGGTATTAACCGTCTCGAACATGACCACTACCTAAAATATTGGGCATTGAGCAATCCAGTGATTAATGCTGACTTTATTTTATTTGATGAAGCACAAGATGCTGATCCAATCATGTTAAATGTCTTGAGTAAACAACGTGCTCAGGTCATTTATGTGGGTGATCGTCACCAGCAAATCTATGCGTTTCGTGGTGCTGTCAATGCGATGCAATCCCTAGATATTGCTGAAACACGTTTGAGTCAATCCTTCCGTTTTGGTGAAAATATTGCTGATCTTGCGAATAAAATTTTGTTCAATGTTTTGGATGAAGAAATTCCATTACGTGGTTTTGAACAAATAGATTCAAAGGTTAATGAGGTTAGCGATGAAATTGCCGATGCATTTATTTATCGCACCAATGCTGCAGCACTATCAGCCATGGTTGAGCTGGTAAAAATTGGACGTGAACCACGTTTGGAAGTCGATACAAGTTCTTTATTAAAAAACATTGAAGATGCCAAAAAAGTTAAGTCTGGAATAAAAGTCCATGATGGAAGTGTATTTGAAGGCTTTAACAATTGGGAAGAAGTCATCGAATATACCGAAGAAGTTTCAGGAAATGACTTAAAAGCACTCGTGAGTCTGATTAATACAGTTGGTGAAGCTGCTTTGATTGATGCATTGCTAAAAAGCAACTCCAGTGATTATGACTGCATTGTGACCACAGCTCATAAATCTAAAGGCTTGGAATTTAACAAGGTCAAACTTGGTGGTGACTTCTTCTATAAAGAGGCTGCTGCACCTGGTGAAAAAATCCTAACTGAAGATGAAGCACGACTTTTATATGTTGCTGCTACTCGAGCAAAAAAACAGTTAGATATTTCTGCATTAAATCCACTATTTAAAGGCATCGGCTACACCCCTAATTCTACAAAAGATGAGGTAAAAACCTTATGCGTACAGTAGTCAAATCCAAAAACCTCATCGCGTTCAAAATTTGGTTTGAATTATTGGGTTATGAGGTGAAGCCATTAAATGGTGGCTTTGTTGCACGAGCAAAAAGTCGAGAAGCACAACGCGCATATAAAAAGTCACATCATTATGTCCGTGTTGGCGCAGATCTATCAGGTAACAGAATCGCACATGAACTTGGTACAGAGTTTGAGAACCATCTTCGTGCACCTGAACAGACTTGTACAGCAAAAGCAGAAAAGGAAATTCTGCATATTGTTAAAGGTGAATCACATGGAATGGGTTATCTGGTGGCTTGAAATTATGTTGGTCGTGAACGGATTTGTATTTATTAACTTTGAATTATGGTGGTTATAATGCATACGAATAATATTAAAAAAGATTACTCACAAGCAATTGAAAAATTTGTGAAAAATGGTGGTTTAATTTCTCAAGCTGTAAATACCAATAAAGCCGAGTTTAATTACTGCAATGCGGATACTGTTTTGCAAAGTGCTGAAAGACCAAATAGCTATCAAAACCACATTTTGCGTACACGCGCTGAAAAGCAAGGTTTAAAAAGCTATAAGCCAGTTGCCCTATGTAAATCGTGTGGTACTTCCGAGCGATCAGTAAAGACCAATGCATGTTTGGAGTGTGATCGACGTAGAGCAAGAGCAAAAATGACTATTAATGAATCAAAGATAATTCAAATAGGCTTAACTCTTCTTGCTCAAGAAAAAACGATTACTTTCACCCAAAGTGGTAAAAAATACGTCTTAAAAGTGGAGGAAATTTAATGGCTTGTTTAGTAAAAGTTTCAAAATTTCTAGAATTGGTATACGGGAATGATGAAAATGCCACTCCTCCCTCTCCACAAACAATTACACGTGCTTGTCGCAGAGGTGAATTACCAGCACAACAAAAGGGTAAACTTTGGTATATCGATTGGGATATATACCAAAAGCAAATTGGTGATGACTTAGTCGATCAAGTTTTGAGAGGTTAAAATGGCTAGATCACGTTATAAGGGCAACAAAGATGTGCCAGCCAATCTCTATAGAGATAATGGTAACTCTTGGCGATATCGCCACCCTTTAACGGGTAAATTTCATAGCATGGGCACTGATAAAAACAAAGCATTTCAAGCTGCTCGAAAGTTAAATTCTATCCTTATTCAAGAAGAAGATATTATCGCAAAAGTTACTGGTAAGATTGTTACTTTTAAAGACTTCTCTGAAAAATACTTGTTAGAGAAACGTCGTAAAGATGGACGCCCAATTGCAGAAAATACAAAAAGTGCATATCAAATCCATTTAAATAAACTTTATAGATCATGGGGAGAAAAACCTATAGATTCAATTACGCTAAAAATGGTCAATGAATATTTGGATGAACAAACTCCATCGAATAGCAAATCTATTCGTAGCTTATTATGTAATATATTCGATGTCGCAGTCAGCAAAGGTTTATGTCCTGATAATCCAGCAAGAATCACGTTAAGACGATATGTTCCTAAACAAAGGAAACGACACACTATTGAAGGGTTACAGACCATCCGAGATCACTCTCCTCTTTGGTTGCAAAACGCAATAGATTTATCAATGCTAACCACCCAGAGAAGAACCGACATTGTTTCACTTCGTTGGACTGATATCTTCGATGGTTATATACATATTGCTCAACAAAAAACTACTGATGATCCTATGGATGATTTTGAGGTTATGGCTGGTGCTGGATATGTAAGAATAAAAATTGATAGTGAACTACAAACAGTTTTGGATCGTTGTAAGTCAGATAAGATAATAAGTCCATTTGTGATTCATCAAATACCCAAGCGCAAAACTAAAAATCCAAATAAAGAGCATTGGACTCAAGTTCTGCCACTTTATCTTTCTGAAGAATTTCTACGCATTGTTAAAGAGTCAAATGCATATCCTGACTTGAAAGGTAGACAGATCCCTACATTTCATGAAATTCGTGCATTAGCAATTTTTTTGCATAAAAAAGCTGGTCGCAGTGCCCAAGCATTAGCAGGTCATGCATCTGCGAAAATGACTGAACACTATGAAGCTGGACATGAAATTATTTGGAACGATGTTGATGTTGGTATTGCTTTACCATTTGCCAAAGTGACCTAAAAATCATTCACAATTGGGATTTATAAGTCTTTGTTTTCTATAAATTCAATAAGTCCCAAATACTCCATTAAAAAACCTTATTTTTAATCAATAAATTAATATATAACAATTACTTAAATTTAATAGAATTCATATCATTTTGATAGTTCGGATAATAAAAATCCATTTTCCAACGCGCTTTTGGCGGTGGAAAACTACCTAACATCAAAAGCTTAGCATTTTTAGGTAAAAATGGTTCTAAAGGATGTGTTTCGATGATAGATTCAGTCATTGATCAAATATTCATGATTTCACATTTACCCATCAATCATAACATTCAATCTCTATTTTTGAGTAACGCTCAAAATAACATGCCAAATTATATATAGTTCAAGATGATAAACCTATCTAGAAATTTAAATCCATCGATTACATGGACTATTTATCAAATATTGCTGTGCTTGTTGTTCTGTAATCAGCTGATTTTTTTGAAAATGATTTAACAATTCACACAGCCTTACATAAGCATCCCCCTCACCTGTAATCTCACTTAAAAAGGCTAAGTATTCAGCTAATATATTTAAATCATTAATTTCTTTTATCTTTGTAATATGCTGATTTATATATTGTTCAGATAATTCATAACCTTGTGTCTCCGCAATTTTTTCAAAGGTTGCTACAAATTCAGTAAAGTTTTGCATGTCTGTCTCTAGCCGAAAATAAGGATTTAGCTTAACTCATTTTCATAGAAACAGCTCAGTGCTTTAAAATTTACTTTTTTCCATCTTTTTACAGTGGAAAAAAGTAAAAGTGCTGTCGCATATGGATTAGATACTGGGCAAGATTTAACCTAGGTTATAACCTTTGATAAATTCTTTATCTACAACATTACTTTCGTCTAGTGCTTTAAAAAAAACATCCATCATGGGTTTATTCCTGTTGAGCCGTGATAAATAGTAATATCTAATTTTTTCCTCGCCCCCTTACGAAGTATACTTCTCAGGTGGAATGCCAAACTGGTTAATTTTTATATCTAAACAATAGTCAAAAAGCAAACCTATTGATTCCAATCTATATACACATCACATCCGTATCTCATTTTCCATTTTTAAGACGCTGCGTGTATGATGCAACGTTATTTATTCATTTAATTCTGATATGAAAAATACACTTTTTGATCACCATCAAATTGATGTGGTTTCTACTTTTTCTGAACTCACCACCTTAAAGTTTCACGGCGCTGTCAACGCCATGTGTTGGCAAAGAAACTTAGTTGGTGATTTTAAAGAAATTGTCAACAAACTTAAATTGACTGAAAATATTACCGAAGTTTCTGTGGATGATCTATGTGCCTTAAAACTCACAAAAAATGCCCATCTTGCCCGAGAACACATCATCAATGATATACAACTACTGACCGATTTTGGTGCTTCTCCGTGTCTCAATCTATTAAAAAATTATGAACGTGACAATGAGCTTGATTTTATTTCAACCGACGTTTATTCCTATCATGTAGACCGTTCGCCCATTGAAACAGACACTTTTCTATGCACTTATTATGGTGCTGCCAGTGATATTTTACCCAATGCTCAGGTTCAGCAAAAAATCTTGATCCCTGAAATTAGAGCAAAACTGAAAGAACTTCATGATGGTACAGATGCAGAATTTGAAAACTTTCTTGAAGAATATTTCTTTGATCTACATTATGAACCTAAAACAGATGCCAAACCAATCAATTTAGGTCTAGGACATCTTTGGCGTTTAGCTGTAGACCATCCAACACAACATGTTTTGCCTTGTGTGCATCGCGCGCCTCAGGAAAATGAAGATGAATATCGCCTATTGTTAATTTGTTAATGCATTAACCCAATACGATAATGCAATCATCAGCGGATTGGGTTAATTTTGATTTAAATCAATACACTACTCTAAATAAAAGGTTTTTAATGGTGGATAGCCATTAAACTCAACGGATGCATAAGATGTGGTATAGGCACCCGTACTGAGCCAATATAAACGATCTCCCATGACCAAATTTTGCGGCAAAGGATAAGCGATTTTCTCATACATAATATCCGTCGAGTCACAGGTTGGTCCTGCCAAAACGACGTTAGATTTTGCCATATTATTCTGCATTTTGGGTGTATAAATCGGATATTTAATCATTTCTCCTAATGTTTCAATTAAGCCATTAAATACCCCAACATCGGTATAAATCCACCGTTTTTCATCTTGCTTCGATTTATGTGCAATGAGGACAATCTCTGAGACAATCACACCCGCATCTCCCACAAGTGAGCGTCCTGGCTCTAAAAACAGCGTGATTTTTTGCTGAAAATATTCATCTAAATAGCTTTGTATTTGCTGTGCATAGCTTTGAATGCTGTCAATATCTGCCAAATATTGTGCAGGAAAACCACCACCCGCATTGATCAATTCAAGTTGAATACCATGTTGTTGCTCAAGGGTCTCAAATACGTGTTTTACGGTTTTCAGTGCAGTCCGCCATACCGTGACATCATTTTGCTGACTACCGACATGGAAGGATACGCCATACGGTTGTAGCCCCATCTGTTTGGCTTTCACCATCAGATCAATCGCCATATCAGGGGCACAACCAAATTTACGTGATAATGGCCAATCTGAAGTCGTACCCGACTCTACTAGCACACGGACAAATACCCGAGCATTGGGTGCAAATTGTGCGATTTGTTCTAAATCTGCCTGTGCATCAGTCACAAATAAGCGAACACCTTTGTCATATGCATATTTCACATCTGCTGCTTTTTTAATGGTATTACCAAAGGAAATACGTTCAGCGGCAATACCACATGCCATCACGCGATCTAATTCATAAATGGAGGCAATATCAAAATATGAACCCAGTTGGTCTAAACGTTGAATAATTTCACAACTTGGATTGGCTTTGACTGCATAAAATAGATGTGCTTTGGGAAAGCTATCTTGCAGTTCCTGATATTTAAATTCAATTCGCTCTAAATCCACCACTAAAAATGGACTCGGTTTGTTTGCAGCAAAATTTTGGATTTTTTGCCATTGTTGTGAAGAATAATAATTTTCTAAGTTCATCAAACATTTACTCGCTTTTTTTGTGGCGCTTGAATCAAGCGAGATTGTGTTTTAAACGGCACTGCCAATCTTGCAGCGTAGGTTCTTCAACTAAATCTTGAAATTCGACACTGATACCAAGTTCACGCCATTGGCCAACCAAGGTCATCAGGCTCACCGAATCAAGACCGAGCATAAATAAATTGTCATCATTGTGAATTTCACTTGCGTCGATTTCGAGTTGTTTGGCAATGGTTTGACGCAGTCCTTCCAAAGTTAAATCTGCATGCATCATACAGCCTCCATTGTGAGCGCTTCTGTTTGCAATTCAGTTAATACCGTTGCTGTATCTACGACTTTGGCACAGCGACCTGTCGCATATTTCAGTGCCATTTCATGCTCTGCTAAACTAAAATCTGCGAGCGCATCCCCCACTAAAAAGGCTTGTATATCCAACATAAAGGCTTCAGCGGCAGTTAGTAAACAACCAATGTGTGCATACACCCCACAAATCATCAGTTGATCACGCCCTGCATCTTTCATGCGTTGTTCAAAATCACTTTTCTTAAATGCACTATAACGCCATTTGGTCAACACAATATCCTGTGCTGTAGGTTGTAAACTCAGAATAATCTGCACAATATTCGGATCTGCAGCCAAGCCTTTGCCCCAAAAATCGGTTAATAATTGACGATGTTCTACACTCTGATCGCCAGGTTGAGCGGTGTAATACACAGGAATGCCTTGCGCATGACATTGATCAATCAACTGACGGCAATGTTGAATCAACTCAGGAATAGGGGCTTGGCTTTGATCATAAAAATCTAAGAAATATTGTTGTAAATCATGCACCAATAGTACGGCACGACTTGGATCAAGCGTCCAGTTGACTTTGTTTGTTGGGAAATTTTGCGCTTGTGGCATCGGATAACTTGCAATACGTGGAATAGCCATATGTGATTTACCTTGTAATTTATAAAATTTAAAAATATTTTTACGCCACTAAACGTTGTCTGAGCGCTTTTTTATCGATTTTACCCAAAGCGGTATAAGGCATATCGGCAACAAATTCGATACGGTCAGGAATCTTATAAGTCGCCAACCCATAGTTTTGAACGTACTGTCGAAGTTGCATCATTAAGCGTGTTGCACTCGGGTCTTGTGCATCGCTACGCCATTGAATATAAGCGCAACTTTTTTCACCTAACATTGCGTCGGGCATCGACACCAACGCCGACTGAATCACTTGAGGGTGCTGATTTAAGACTTGTTCAACTTCTTCGGTCGCGATTTTTTCACCGCCCCGATTAATTTGCTCTTTACTACGCCCTTCCACAATGATGTTGCCAGCCGCATTGATCCGTACTAAGTCTCCTGTGCGATAAAAACCATCGACAGTAAATGCATTCCGATTATGTTCTGGTGCATTAAAATAACCACGAATGGTATAAGGCCCTCGCGTCAGTAAATGTCCTAACTCACCTTGAGCCAGTTCTTGATCATCATCATCGACCACTTTGATTTCATCATCCGCACTGATTCGACTGCCTTGTGTAGCAATGATTTGCTCAAGATCATCTGTATAGCGGGTATAATTCACCAAGCCTTCAGCCATACCAAAAACCTGTTGTAAACGGCATTGATATTGTTCTATCAGTTGTTGTGCCAAAGCATCTGCCAAACGGGCACCGCCCACTTGTAAAACTTTTAATTGAGCGAAGATATTGTCTGCACCTTTTTGCACAGCTTCTGCCCATGTTGCAGCCAAGGCAGGAACCAATGCCACATGTGAGATCTTGTGCTGTTGAATCAGCGCAAAACACGTGCTTACTGAAGGATCTGGCGATAAAACCAACGTGCCACCTGCATAGAACAGCCCCAATGAGCCTGGGGAACTTAGACTAAAATTATGTGCTACAGGGAGCACCATTAACATTTTGGTCTGAGGATTCAGTTCACAAATTTCCGCACTGGCACGCACGCTATATAAATAATCATCGTGAGTACGAGGAATTAATTTTGGTGTGCCTGTACTACCACCCGACAATTGAAAAAATGCGACATGACGCGCTGTCACTTGAGGTGCAATCATACACTGTTGCTGAAATGCCTGTGTATTTGGCCATGCTTCAAAACATGATTCATCACCCATTACATCACCGACCACTAAAACCTGTTTTAAACTTTCACAACGATTTAAGCATTCACGCGCTAATTTACGATAATCAAAACCCATAAATTGATCGGCACAGATATACAATTTTGCTTGCGTTTGGGTAATAAAATGACTGACTTCTGCATGACGGTGCGCAGGTAAACTCATCACAGGACGCATACCAATTCGTAACGCAGCAAAATAAGCAATAAAAAATTCTGCAATATTGGGCAGTTGAATCACCACACTGTCGCCAACTTGATAGTTTTTTTGTGTTAAATAGACGGCGAACGCATCAATACGTTCTTGTAATTGACGATAACTAAAATGACGCTGACCACAAATTAAAGCGGTATTCTCGGCATATTGATCTGCACATTCGATGAAAAACTCAGTTAAGGTTTGCCCACGCCAATACCCCTTTGCAATATATTTGTCCACAAACTCAGGTGGATATTGCACAATGCCATCCCACAGCTTTTGTTCTAATACGCTTGATTCAGACATGGCTTCACCTTATTGATAGCTGAGTTGATCAGCGTTTAAACCTAAGCCATTCAGCATGGTGTTAAACTTGGCAATAGTTTCATTTAATTCACTGGTCGGTTGCGATGCCTCCACGATTCCTGCACCCGCATATAAGCGCGCGGAATGTTCAAAAATACGACCACAACGTACATTTACTGCCCACGCACCATTGCCTTGAGCATCACTCCAGCCCATGGTTCCTGCAAATAAATTTCTTTGAAAGGGCTCTAGTTCTGAAATTAACTGACGTGCCAAAGATGCAGGTTGACCACATACCGCAGGTGTAGGATGTAAAATAGAAATAAGATCAAAAACATGCATTTCAGGGTCTTTCAATGTGCCCTTAATCTGTGTGGCTAAATGCCATACCGTTTGAGTCTTAATCAGTGATGGTGTTTTTGGAATCGTTAAACTTTGACATAAAGGTGAAAGCTGATCTGCAATAGCTTCAATCACCACTGCATGTTCATGTTGATCTTTGGTCGATGCCAACAAACGCTGTGCCTGTGCTTGGTCTTCATGAGGGTCAGCACTTCTTGCTAAGGTACCCGCAACAGGATTGCTAAAGACATATTGATTTTGTTTGGCAATCAGTAATTCAGGGCTTGCTCCCATAAACCAACCTGATTTTTTCGGGTCTTGCGCCAAAGCAAAGGTATAGCCTTCGGGATTGTTATGAAATAAACGATAGAATAATTCAACCACTGAGAATTTATGCGTACTGTGCAGATCGATTGCACGCGCTAACACCGCTTTTTCTAATTCTGTCTTTTTCATCAATTCCACGAGTTTAGCCACGCCGTTGACATAATCTACTTGTGGCGGTACCAACGTGGCTTGTACGTTTGAATGCCCTTTACTTTCGGCTAAATGCGCTAAACCATCACTGACATAGCTGTTTTTCGCTTCAGCAACGGACATCTCAGGTAAGTCACGATGATCAAAAGGTAAACTCCCAACCAAAATCAGTTCAGCATTTCCTGTTTGCTGAATTTTTTGTTGAAGTTTTTGTTGTGCATGTTGCAACCATGCCTGTTGCTGCTGCTCGAAAGAAAGTGCCCTATTACGGTCAAATTGAATATTTTCAAGTAACTTTTGACTTGAAATTGCCCCTGTAGGTGTTGCAAATACAAACCCTGCGACATCGGTTTCAATTAAATCTTCCTTGGTTATTCCAATCATGTTTTTAAATACTGATGGTTCTACTGGCAACATATTTGCTCTCGCATTTTCAGTTATGTTTTTAACAATTCAGCCTAAAGCCATTTGACTCTAGGGGCTGAACGCAACTACTATAATGATTATTATTCTCATTTATTAATGATAATTGTTATCTTTTGTAAAAATCATAGGGACTTAAATATGTCTTCAGTCTTTATTGTGACGGGTGCCGCACAAGGTATTGGTGCTGTTGTTGCAGCGAAATTACTGCAACAAAACCATCAAGTGATTGGAATTGATCTCAATCCTGAACTTACAGCATGGGAAATCATGCAGAAAATTACGCCATCGCAACAACAAAATTTTTATGCGATTGCGCATGACATTTCTCAAACAAATGGTTTGATTGAACAGATTCAACGGTCACCTTGGGCTGATCAAACCATTACAGGCTTGGTCAATGCTGCGGGTATCTTGGAAATGGGCAGTTTGCTCGATACTACAGCCACCCAATGGCAGCATAATTTAGCCATCAATTTTCTAGGCCCTGCGCTATTGTCACAGTGGGTTGCCAAACAAATGATGCCACATCAAACAGGGGCTATCGTCAGTATCAGCTCCAATGCCGCATTGATTCCACGTATGAATATGGGACTATATGCCACCACCAAAGCCACAGTCAGTCATTATTTTAAAAATCTTGCCTTAGAACTTGCACCGCATGGTATTCGCTGTAATTTGGTATTGCCCGGCTCAACCCTAACACAAATGCAAAAACAATTATGGACAGATGAGCAACCACCACGTGGCATTGTTGAAGGAAATCTTGAACAATACCGTAATGGTATTCCACTCGGGAAAATGGCTGAACCCGAAGATATTGCCAACGCTGTTTTGTTCTTACTTTCAGATCAAGCCAAACAAATCACCATGCATGAACTCGTCGTAGATGGTGGTGCAACACTTGGGGTTTGATGAGTTTTCAGGACCACTGCCAGATTTACTCTGGCAGTTTTTTTTCAATTGTTAAATCGTCTGCTTTTAGCTGAGGTTGCTGTAACCATAGGCGTAACATCCGCATAAAATCATGCCAGTATTCAGCTAAAGCCTCGACATCATAAAGTTCTTTGTGACCATCTACAGCAAGGTATAGACGCTCGACACCATCGACAAATTTATTGGTAATGGCAATATCAAAATCTTCAATTGGACCTGCAGAAATGGTCGTTTTGGTTAATTTACACCCTTCAAATTGTTCAGGCAAAGGATAAGGAATCCAATTGACAATCGGACCAAATAAAATATTTTCCATTGGTTCAAAACCGTCTAGCACATAACGCATTTGCTCAAAATAGCTGTTCTGGTGTGGACGAATTTCATTAAAACGCTGTGCTAATAGTTGTACCGTTTGCGCTAGATTTTCCTGTCCTGTACCTGCCAAACGTAAAGGCAAAATATTCATTACTAAACATGGAATGCGCATCGCCGCCGTACCTAAACGTGACATCATGGGCACGCCAAAACATTGCTGAAGATCTCCTGACTGTTTGGCTAAATAGCGCATCATGACTGCCATCACTATCATCGCACTGGGTAATTTTAGTTGTGCAGCTAAATCATTCATGTGCTGCTGTGTTTCCCAATCAATCATATCTTCATAGCGAGGACCTTGATAAAAAGGCTGTTTTAATTTTCGTTTGAGGCGTTTCTTTGGAGCAAGTTCGTTGGAAAAATTTTCACGCCAAAATGCTAAATCTTGCTGCGCTTTTGGCGATTGTAAATAACGCTGTTCCTCTGCCAAAAAGCGATCAAAATGCTCAAAAGCTTTATTCTTCAATGCTGTGGAATTTTTTAAAGATTGGTAATAATCTAAAAAACGATGAATCATCAACCCATAGGCATAACCATCCAATGCCACATGATGTGCTCTAAAAAATAAACCGTATTTTTCATCATCCAAGTGTACAAAAATATAATCGTAGAGATGCCCTGTGCTGAGATCGAACGGTGGTTCAACGGCTTGATCTGCCCAAGCTAAAACAGCTTGCTCATCTAAATGTGATAAATCAATAAATTGTGCTGCTCGTACAGCGACATCATCAACGCGGTAGGCTTTACCGTCTATGTCAAGCGCACGCCAATGTAATGCTTTGGCTTCTTTGAGCGTAGATGCAATGGCTTGGTGAAAGATTTCCCGATCAAGCGGACCTTCGATCACCAACCATTCTGCGGTATGAAATGGATAACTGCCGTGATAATGATGCCCTTTCCACATACTGTGTTGTGCACGAGTTAAGGGAACGAGAGATTGCATTTTTTGCATGAGTCATTGCCTAAATCAAACAATTTTTATCAAGATCTATAAAAATTTGAACGATATATATTGAAGAAAAATGATGAATACTTTTGTGTCGGAAGCATTGATGTAAATTATTAAATATAATCATTATTATTTGCAAATGATATTTATTATCATTACAATAAACCAACATGATTCGTTTTCGATGGTTAAATCATGAGACCTTGAACCACATTTTTTCAAAGAGTAGACGACACATGTCGAGATCTATTCCCTCAGCACGATACTTCCCACACGTAATGAACAAAGAAAAATCATTTGGGCTAAAGGTAAAAAACGATTACAAGCACGTATACGATCCGTGATTTTTTTAAGGCATAAATGTGAATTTAAAATTTGAAATTATTTTAATCTTAATGATCAGTGGATGGGTCACGGTTATCGTCACTGAATTTTTGTTTCTAAAATTTTATCATTAGCCTAATGAAAAGCTCAACAAGTGATGATGACCACACTGAATTGATCACAAACCCCCTTCTCCTCTTAGCGTAAGCCCTGATGCAACCTAAGAGGAGAAGGAATCATTTGTTGAAACGATATTACATGAAACGTTCATTGGGCATCAAAATATTAAAGAAAGCCTTTGACTAAAAAGAAACTTCCAACACACAGTAATAACACAGCAAAACATTTTTTTAATACGCTTGGTGATAAAGCATGTGCTGCTTTTGCACCGTATTTTGCGGTAAAGAAACTCATGATACTAATGCCTAAAAAAGCATAAACATGAATAAAACCAATGGTATTTGGCACGTTCACTTGTGCATTCATACCAAAGACCATAAAGCCCAAAGCACCAGCGATGGCAATCGGGAGACCGCATGCTGCAGATGTTCCTACGGCTTTTTGCATGACGACACCATAATGTGTCAGATATGGCACCGTTAAACTTCCTCCACCAATACCAAAAATTGCCGAGGCAATCCCAATGCCTGCACCAGCACCCATTTGCTTTGCTGTAGAGGGTAACTGTTTGGTGGAATCAACCGCTTTTTTAGCGCCCATAAACATATTGTAGGCAACCCAAAGTAAAAACAAACCAACAATAAATTGTAAATGTACACCTGACAGCCAACCTGCTATCCCAGCACCTGCAAAACAGCCAATCGCCATCGGCGGGGCTAAATTTTTAAATACAGGCCAAATCACAGCGCCATTTTTATGATGTGCCATGAGTGAACTAATTGATGTAACAATAATTGTCGCCAATGACGTGCCTAAAGCCAAATGCATGATGACATTAGGGTCATAGCCCATTTGCGTAAAGACAATGTATAACAATGGCACAATGATGGTGCCGCCACCGACGCCAAACAGCCCTGCTGCAAAACCAGCCAAAGCCCCGATGACTAAAAATATAATGAGTTCCACAAGATACTAACTTTTAAAAGGGATTAAAAAATGAAGTGAGAAATATTTATAACAAGAAACCTCTATAGCCAATTGCATTCATACACAGTTAAGCAATTTCAACCTGTGTTTGACCCACTTGATGATAAGCACGATTAAAATAAACCAAAGCCTGATCTTCTTGATTCTTTTGAATTGCGACAATTGGACAGATAAAAATCGTATGTGTTCCCACTTCCTGAATATCTGAAATTTCACAATCAAAACTAACCAAAGCATCAGCTAACACAGGTGATCCTGTTTCAAGCTCAGTCCATTTTCCCAAAGCAAAGCGCTCATCTGAATTGAGTTTAGATGAAGCAAATGCATTAGACAGTTTTTCATGCTGGGCACCGAGCACATTTACCGTCAACACTTTATTTTCAACAAAATGCGTATGAGAACGTGATGACTTATTCATACAGACCAATAATGTCGGTGGTGTATCCGTCACACTGCACACAGCAGATGCTGTAAAACCATGAAAACCAGATTCGCCAACGGTGGTCACCACATTGACCGCACTTGTTAACGAAGACATTGCATTTTTAAAGTCTGTTGCATTCACCATGACCGTGTTCCTGTTCGCCTAAAACGCTGTATTTGACTGTAATGTTAAAAATACTGTGCCGTTCAGATGTAAATATTGCTTTATAGTTCCTTCTTCGTTTTAGAAAAAGGAACTTTACATATAAGTTAAATGTTGAATTATCGAGATAATTCCTGACGGATAATCTCTGCACCTGCACTGAGCGCATTCAATTTTCCGCGCGCCACTTCACGTCCTAATGGCGCCATACCGCAGTTAGTTGAAGGATAAAGCTTATCTGCATCTACAAACTGTAAAGCTTTACGCAAGGTATCTGCAACCTGTTCAGGTGTTTCAATTACATTGGTTGCGACATCAATGGCACCAACCATCACTTTTTTACCGCGGATGAGTTCGATTAAATCCATGGGTACACGAGAGTTTTGGCATTCAAGCGAGATGATATCGAGCTTCGATTGCTGCAGTTTCGGGAATGATTCTTCGTATTGGCGCCATTCATTACCCAAAGTCTGTTTCCAATCGGTATTGGCTTTAATGCCATAACCATAGCAAATGTGAACTGCAGTTTCGCATTTCAAACCTTCAAGCGCACGCTCTAAGGTCGCAATCCCCCAATCATTGACTTCATCAAAAAATACATTAAACGCAGGCTCGTCAAATTGAATGATGTCCACGCCTGCCGCTTCAAGCTCTAAAGCTTCTTGATTCAGGATTTTAGCAAATTCCCAAGCCAATTTTTCACGGCTCTTGTAATGACCATCATACAAAGTATCAATCATCGTCATCGGGCCAGGCAAAGCCCATTTGATCGGCTGATGGGTTTGGCTGCGTAAGAATTTTGCATCATCCACAAACACTGCTTTCTTACGCGATACTTCACCTACGACAGACGGTACACTTGCATCGTAACGATTGCGAATACGCATCGTTTCACGCTTTTCGAAATCTACCCCTTCAAGATGTTCAATAAATGTGGTCACAAAATGCTGACGGGTTTGTTCACCATCGCTCACAATATCAATGCCTGCATGGATTTGTTCATGCAAAGATAATTTCAACGCATCACGTTTTGCATCTAATAATTCTTCGCCTTCAAGTTTCCATGCTGACCACAGTTTTTCTGGTTCAGCCAGCCAAGACGGTTTAGGTAAGCTGCCAGCAGTTGACGTTGGAAGTAACTTTTGATGTGTTAATTGGGCCATATTCGATCTTCTATCTCTATTTTCTTTAAAACAGGTGTTTTAACTCACCCGTGTTTCATCTATTTACGTGATTTAAAATTAAGCTGCGTCTGCATTTTCAAGACTAAAATTAGCAGCCCACTCATTCAGAATGTCGTTATATGGCTTGATAAAGTTTTCTTCCGTCCATTTGCCCTGTTTAACCGCCAACTGACCACGTTCAACACGGTCATACACAATACGGGTTAATGAGTAATCGCCAAAGCTTAAGCTTGGTTGATACACTAAGCCTGCTGTCGCATTGGTGTTGTAAATTTCAGGACGGTAGATTTTTTGGAAGCTTTCCATGGTGCTGATCGCACTGATCAATTCAAAATCTGTATAGTCGCTCAGTAAGTTGTCAGCAGAATAGAATGCCAATGGCGCAGTCGCATTTTCAGGTTTGAAATAACGAACGCTTAAGCCCATTTTTGCAAAATACTCATCAGTACGTGAATAGTCATCATTGGTATATTCCACGCCTAAGATCGGATGTACATTTGCAGTACGATAATAGGTTTTTGTCGTTGAAACACTTAAGCAAATTACAGGTTGTTTTTTGAATTCAGCTTTGAATACGTCTGAATTGATCAAGTGCTGATACAGCTTGCCATGTAAATCGCCAAAATCTTCAGGTTTTTCATTGAATTTGCAGCCGAGAGTTGGCAATACCACGCTGAAGTCATAGTCACGTACATACGATGAAAAACTGTTGCCGATCATACCTTCAATGCGTTCATTGGTTTTATGGTCGATGATGGTGCTTTTTAAAGTTTCAATAAATGGGAAAGTTTGACCATTGCCCTCAATGTCAATCTCGGCAGAAATAATATCGATTTCAAGTGAATAACGATCAGCATTCGGATTGTCACAGCTAGCCAAACTATTAAAACGGTTATTAATCATTGCCAAGGTACGGCGCAGATTTTCTTCACGGTGTTCGCCACGTGCCAAATTGGCAAAATTAGTGGTCAGACGTGTGCTGTCAGCTGGTTTATAGTTTTCATCAAAACGAATACGTTTAAGTGAACATGCAAATGCGTTACTCATGGGAAATACCACCGAATTTCAAAAATAAATTTAAATGTTTTCAATGAGGATATTTATACTTCAAAGCCAAGATGAATAAAAATGATTTAATCTAAGGTAAAGCTGAGTAAAATTCATGTAAGATAAAAATGAAACAACAAAACCCAAAAATACAATTATAAAACATTGAAATAATTAATTATTTTTATAAATTAAACTTTCACCCATGGGCAAATAAAAAATCTATTCTTCTTGCAATAAATACGTTGTTGCTGATCAATCTTATGAAATTTTGAGTATTTACATTTATGCTATGTAAAAAATTAATGATTCAAATGCGCCATTTTCTAAAATAAATACATGAATATCATGTTGAATTGGGGTGAAAAAAACCAATGATCATTGTAAAAACGGGGGATGTCCATACTGCTAAGATGAAAAAATATCAATATTGTGTCACTCAAGCTCTATACAGCTTTTACGTTTCAACAGCACCCAACTCAATATTTTTTAAAATCGCACAATCTGCCTGATCATTGCCAGAACAACAATTCGCAGAATGTTGTAGTAAGTCAACCATCGCTTGCAATTGGGCAATTTTGTCATTTAACACTTGAATATGCTGTAAAGTCAGTTGTTTCACTTCAGCACTTTGACGTTCGGTATTTTTCCACAGCGACAATAATTCTTTCATTTGCTCAGAGGAAAAACCTAAATCACGCGCATGTCGAATAAAATTTAAGGTTTTTAAATCTTGTTCTGAATAGATACGATAACCTGAAGCCGCACGCTTTGCTGTATCCAACAAGCCGATTTGCTCATAATAACGAATCATTTTATTGGAAATGCCTGACTGTTTAGACACCTGACCGATATTCATCTTCCACTCCTAATAAATATTTAGAGTTTAAATCCAAGCGTTTAAACTCTAAACATAAGAATCTTTATGCGTCAAATTTAAGTGCATGAAAATATTTTAAACGTAATGCATTAGCCAAGACAAATACGGAAGACAGCGCCATCGCCCCTGCGGCAAAAATTGGTGACAGTAAAATACCAAAACTTGGATATAAAATCCCTGCGGCAATGGGAATCAAGGCAATGTTGTAAATAAATGCCCAAAATAAGTTTTGCTGAATATTACGAATAGTCGCTTTACTCAGCGCAATTGCATTTGGTACGCCTTGCAAATTACCAGACATAAGAACTACTTCAGCAGCTTCCATCGCAACATCTGTACCCGTGCCAATCGCAATACCAACATCTGCTTGTGCCAATGCGGGTGCATCATTGATGCCATCACCAACAAATGCCACACGACCATATTTTTTCTGTAACTGTTTCACCACTTCAACTTTACCATCAGGCAAAACTTCAGCTTCGACTTGATCTATTTTTAACTTTTGGGCAATAGCGTTAGCTGTATGACGGTGATCGCCTGTGATCATGGCAACTTTCAAACCAAGTTGATGTAAAGCATCAATCGCAGCATAGGTCGAGTCTTTAATCGGATCGGCAACAGCAACAATTGCGGCAAGTTTTTGATCAATCGCCACATAAATAGGAGTTTTGCCTTCATTGCCTAAACGTGCAGCTTCGGCTGCAAATGCACTGACATTGACTCCAATTTCATTCATATAACGGTCAGCACCAATTTGGACTGCTTGACCCTCAACTTCAGCTTGAATCCCTGAACCTGTCACCGAGTCAAAAGCGGTTACAGGCAAGAAATGGATATTCTCCTGTTGTGCCGCATCGACAATTGCCAACGCAATCGGATGTTCAGACTTGGCTTCAACCGATGCGACAATTTGTAAAACTTGCTCACGAGCAAAACCATCCATCACTTGAAAATCAGTTAAAGTAGGTTTTCCTTCAGTCAATGTCCCCGTTTTATCGACTGCAACCACGTTTATATCTTGCAAAAGTTGTAAGGCTTCACCTTTACGGAACAATATCCCCATTTCTGCACCACGACCTGTCCCTACCATAATGGACGTTGGTGTTGCTAAGCCCATAGCACACGGACAGGCAATAATCAGTACCGCAACAGCGTTGATCAAGGCGAAAGTCAGTGCAGGATCAGGACCGAAGATTAACCAAACAAAGAAAGTGAGCAGTGCTAAACCCATCACCACAGGAACAAACCACATAGTGACTTTATCGACTACAGCTTGAATGGGCAACTTTGAACCTTGTGCTTGCTCAACCATATGAATGATTTGTGCCAAAACAGATGCTTCGCCAATCGCCGTGGCACGAATATTCAATGTCCCATTTTGGTTAATCGTCCCGCCGACAACTGATTGACCTACAGATTTTTCAACAGGGATGGGTTCACCTGTAATCATCGACTCATCAATATAACTATGCCCTTCAACAACTTCACCATCGACAGGTACACGCTCACCTGGACGAATTTCGACAATAAGATCACTCGTTACATTGGCAATGGGTACTTCTAGAATCTGTCCATTTTGGTGAATACGGGCAGTTTTTGGCTGCATACCGATAAGATGTTGAATAGCTTGAGATGTTCGTCCTTTGGCTTTGGCTTCAAAATAACGCCCCAATAAAATTAAACTCACAATCACCGCAGCGGCTTCATAATAAACGTGCACTGTACCTTGCGGTAAAAGCTGCGGTAAAAATGTAGCCACCAAGGAAAAACTATAGGCTGCCAATGTTCCAACTGCCACTAAGGAATTCATATCTGGTGCAAAGCGCAATAATGCAGGAATCCCTTTTTGATAAAATCTACGCCCTGGAAAAATTAACACTAAGGTCGTCAGTACACATTGAATCAGCCAACTTTGATATTGTCCGATATGATGCATCACCCACATATGAAATGCAGGAATCATATGTGAACCCATTTCTAAAATAAAAACAGGTAAGGCTAAAACCAGTGAAATAATGAGATCTCGTTTTAACTCCTGTAACTCACTATTTTTTTTATCTTGTTGTTGAGTTTTATTGCTTGAAACAAGTTTGGCATCATAGCCTGCTTTTTGCACAGCTTGGATTAAACGATCACTGCTGATATGGGCATCTGCCTGAATCCAAGCTTGCTCAGTGGCTAAATTAACATTGGCTTGTTGCACACCTTCCACTTTTTTGAGTGCCTTTTCCACACGTGCTACACAAGAAGCACAAGTCATGCCTTCGATGGTCAGTTCAATGGCAGGGCTTGCAGCCACATCATAGCCTGCCCGTTCCACAGCTTTGATCAGCAATTCACGGTCTAAAGGATGAGATGATTGAATAACGGCTTTTTCAGTTGCCAGATTCACATGTGCAGTGTCTACCCCTTCGACTTTTTTCAAGGCTTTTTCGACCCGCCCAACACATGAGGCACAAGTCATACCTTCAATTGACAAAGTTTCCTGATACTGTTGTGAGCTCATATTTGACCTCTCATTTAAAATTCTGTTTTAAGCATACAGATTGACATCATGGTAAGGTCAAGTGAATTTTAAAAATAGATTTAAAGCTTGACTTTACCATCGTGTTAAGGTTTAGACTTGCTTTAAACGATACTTCTCTTGGAGAATAACCATGAAATTATTGATCGAGAATATGACCTGTGGTGGTTGCGCGCGTGGTGTCACTGCAACCATTCAAGATGTGGATAGCCATGCCAAAGTTGAGGTTGATTTGGTAAGTAAAATTGTCACTGTTGACACAACTGCGAGTACAGATCAAATAACTGCGGCTTTAGCAGAAGATGGTTTTCCTGCCAAAGTTCAGTAATTCGCTACACTTCATTAAAAAGCCAACTGTTCATCTCATTTGGCTTTTTTTACATCATAAAATGATCAAAAACCGAGATGCTTATTATATGAAATCCCTTCTAAATCATAAACTTGGTAAATACAATCAAAAAAAGATTTAATATCTTCTGTATATTGTTCTTTACGAACAGCCATAACGACATGTGTGATCGCATTCAAATCTAGAATAGGAATAAATTTCAAATTGGTTAAACAAATATTTTTAGCACTTTCAGGTACAATTACCATGCCATCACCAGCAGCAGCAAAACCACATGCCAAAGCCATTTCTCGTACATAACGCACATGCCTAGGCTTTAAATTGTGCTGTTCAAATAAAGTCGCTATATAATGTGAATAATTAAGCTGATCATCTTTTGGATAAAAAATTAAATCTTCATCGACCAATTCTTCTAAAAAAATACCTTTCTTACATGCTAATGGATGACCAGCATGTATCGCTAATACTAAAGGTTCATCTCGTAATTTAGTTCGAATAATCTCAGGATCATCAAAATTGATCCGACCAAAACCAATATCAATTTTTCGATTTTTTAATGCCTCCACCTGTTCAATTGAAGACAGTTCCACCAACTCAATTTTTAGATGAGCATTTCTTTGTTTAAATAAAAAAATTATTTTAGATAAATAACCAAATAATAATGATCCAACAAAACTCAAAGTAATCGTTCGATCAATCATACCGATTTTTTTTGTCATACTTTTTAATTCATCGGCTTGACTTAATAATTGTAAAGCATGATTATAAAAAAATCCCCCGGCATCAGTCGTCATTAAAGGTCGACTGCCCCTTTCAAATAACTGAACACCCAGTTCTGCTTCTAAGTTTTGGATTTGTCGACTTAAAGGTGGCTGAGCAATAAATAATTTTTCAGCAGCTTTGGTAAAACTTTGTTCCTCAACCACTGCCACAAAATATTTTAAATGTCTAAGCTCCATGTCTATATATCCCTGTTTAAAATTTCTGAATCAAGCATCGTTGATATATTGATTTGACATTAAAGAATAATCTATTTTTAGATATAAAAAAAATTATTCAGTAAAAATGAATCTTAAGTACAGAAATTCAATTCAATCTTGAAATAATCAAAGATTTGAATATTCAAAATTTAGATTTAATCAACAATCTATTGATACGCAGCAGTTAAACCTACTATTTATACAAAAAGCGAAGCTTTATACACATACAAAATTCATCTATTAATTTTCAAAAATTAACACCCATTAAATAAAAAACTCAATATTTTTTTAATAATCTGTCCTTATTATCCTATAAGAGATTAAAAATGAAACCTCTTTTCAGCTTATTGACCTTATTCATGATTTCTGTACACAGTTATGCGAGTGACCCCTTAAACGGTACGGTATGGAAAACCATCGATGATCAAACACAAAAACCCATGTCACTTGTCCAATTTAAAGAAAATGCTAATGGCACATTGTCTGCAAGCATTCAAAAAGTTTTTGAAGCGAGCCAAGCACAAAAATGTACAAAATGTATCGGAAAATATCAAAATAAGCCTTTAATTGGACTTAAGATCATTTCCAATTTAAAAAATTCAGGTCATCTGAAATATACAGGGGGAAGTATTACAGATCCACAAACAGGTAAAACATATAAATTTAATGCCAATTTATCTGAAAATGGGCAAGTTTTAAAAGGACGTGGTTTTATCGGTGTATCTGCATTTGGACGTTCACAAACATGGTTAAGGGTAAATTAGGATTACACTATCTTTGCTGTGGACAAAAGACATATTTAACTCAGTGAAATTGTTTAATTTATGCAATTTATCTAGCTGTAATGCTGATCCTTTGCATACAATTCTACCTTTGAAAATAAAGTCGATCTCGAAATGATGAAAAGTTTGAAATTTATATCTATATGGGCAATTTCACTTTACGTTTCGATCTCTTCACATGCGAAAGATACGATCTACCTCATTTCTAGTTCATCTGCCTATGATGAAAGTTACATCCCTAAAATAACTCAGGCTTTTGAAAGTAAAGGCTTTAGTGTGAATACACAATATCTAAACCAGCAGCTTTCAGACTTTGGCTATGTAAACACTGACCATGAACGCGCTAAAAATCTGATTGCTGCTTTAAAAAATGATCACGTTAAATATCTTTGGTTTGTACGGGGTGGCTCGGGGGCTTTAAATTTATTGCCTGAATTACATGCAGAAATTAATCAGATCAAAAAAAGCACACCGAAAGTTCTCATTGGTTTTAGTGATGTGACAGCCATTCATTATTTTATCAACAATGAAATTGGCTGGAAAAGTATTCATGGAACCACCGCCGCAACAGGCAAAATTATCAATGCACCGACTGCTGCTTCTACTGAAACAACGGCAGCAATCACAAATATAAAGCATACTGATGAGAATCAAAATGATGTGGTCGATGAAATCTTTTCAACCTTACAAAATGGTGTGCATTATCAAGGGCTTTTACCGTTAAATCAGGCAGCAAAAAACCACTTTGATCAGGGCATATTAACAGGGGGAAATTTAACGCTTGTACAAACGTTATTTTCGACCAAATATGAACGTCGTTGGCAAAATAAAATTCTGTTACTTGAAGATATTAGTGTGACCTATAAACAACTTGACCGCTTATTACATCAAATTTTATTTAAGAAAGATTTTCACCCTAAAGTCATCGTGTTTGGGCAGTTTTATCCGAGTAAAACCAATGATGGTGAACGTTTAATTTACAAAGAAGTGATCCGAAAATTTGCCGAAAAAAGTCAAATTCCTGTGTATTATTATCCTTATTTTGGACATGGGAAAATCAATAAACCTTTTATTTTAGGTGGAAAAGCACATATTGCTTGTCCTCAGGATTCAGATTATTGTTCCATCTTTCAAGAAAAATTTTAAATAACATTTAAAATAAAAAACCGAGTTAGATCAACTCGGTTTTACAGATATTAACCCAACTCAGCTAAAATTTTATCCAGTGTCGGATTACTTTGTTGCCATTTCGGCTGTTTGTCTTTATCGACGATCAAAGCACGAACACCTTCAACAATATCGCCATGTTCGAACCAAATATCCTGTAAATCACGCTCGATTTGCATACACTGCTGTAGAGACAAACTCCGTCCAAGATGTTGCAACTTTAAACTCGCTTGTTTAGCAATTAAGGAACGTTGCTGCAAAGTATTCAGCACTTTACTTGCCCATGCTTGATATTCTGTATCAGTCTCATTTTCCAGACTATTTTCAATTTCTGCTAGACTTTCAAAACCAAAATGCTTACGAATATTTTCAGCCAACAAGCTTAATTCGCTCTGTGTTGGATGGGTAATAAACTTCGTAATCATTTGACCAATATTTTCTTTCGTTAAATGTTCAGCTTGAACTAAAGCTTGTTGTAAAGCTTCGAATTGCTCACTTGGCACATGATAATCAATCAAATCTAAATATAAGGCATCACTACTGCTGATTTGATCACCCGTCGTTGCCAAATAAACACCAATATCATCTAAACGAGATAAAAAGTGCGTTGCCGCCACATCAGGGAAAAAGCCTATTGCCGTTTCAGGCATGGCAAAACGTGATTTTTCGCTACTGACAATGATATGACATGCTTGAGCCAAACCAAAACCGCCACCCAAAACATAGCCATCAAGTAAAACAATAACAGGCTTTTTTGATGCTCGAATGCTATTTAGCATGTCATATTCGGCACTAAAATAAGCTTTATGGTCTTCAGTACCATTTTTATAACTATCATAAAGATAGCGAATATCACCACCTGCACAAAAGGCTTTAGGGCTATTTGACTTAATTAAAATGGCTTGCACACTATCTTCATTTTGCCAATATTCAACTTGGCTGCGAATGCCATTGATCATCTCTAAAGATAAAGCATTTAAACTCGGTACACGATCTAAAGTGATCATGCCCAATGCACCTTGTTGTTCAATAATTAAGTGATTTTCTGTATTCATGTCAGCATTCTCTTATTGATTTTTAAACTGCGCTTGACGTTTTTCAACAAAGGCTTGCATGCCTTCTTTTTGGTCGAGAGTAGCGAAAATAGAATGGAAAGTACGGCGTTCAAAACGTAAACCTTCAGCTAAACTAACTTCAAAAGCACGGTTAATCGATTCTTTGATCATCATGGTGGCTACAAGTGATTTTTCAGCAATTTTCTCAGCCGCTTGCAAAGTTTCTTGCAATAACTGTTCTTTTGCAAAAACACGCGCCACTAATCCACTTTGCTCTGCTTCTATTGCGCCCATTTGACGTGCGGTTAAGCACATTTCCATAGTTTTCGCTTTGCCAATTGCAAGTGTCAAACGTTGTGTCCCCCCGATCCCAGGAATAACACCCAAGGTGACTTCAGGTAAGGCAAACTTGGCATTATCTGCGCAGTAAATAAAATCACACATCAATGCCAATTCACAGCCACCCCCTAAGGCATAGCCACTCACCGCAGCAATCAATGGCTTACGACGTTGTGCGATACGATCAGCCAAATTAAAGAAATCATCAAAATAAATATTGGGGAATGTTAAATTTGCCATTTCTTTAATATCTGCACCCGCAGCAAACGCTTTTTCTGAGCCTGCAAGGACGATACACCCAATTTCACGGTCTTGTTCTAGATCATCCAGTGCTAAATTGACTTCACGAATGAGTTCAGTATTTAACGCATTGAGTGCTTTTGGACGGTTTAACGTGATTAAACCTACACCATTTTTCTTTTCTAATAAAATCGTTTCAAACTGCATTTTTCATTCCTTGATTTTGAATCTAATCTCTTATTTTTAAATACTTTATAAACTACGTGCAATCACCAAACGTTGAATATCGCTCGTACCTTCATAAATCTGACAAATACGCGCATCACGGTAAATTCGCTCGATAGGGAAGTCTTTGAGATAGCCATATCCACCATGAATTTGCAGCGCTGCTGAGCAAACACGCTCCACCATTTCCGAAGAAAACAACTTTGCCATCGAAGCTTCATTTAAGCATGGCTGTCCTGCTTCTTTTAAGCGTGCTGCATGATGTACCAACTGACGTGCTGCTTCAATTTCCGTTGCCATACTAGCTAAACGAAATGCCACCGCTTGATGCTCAAAAATAGGTTTACCAAACGTAATACGGTCTTTGGCGTATTGCGTTGCTTCTTCAAGTGCGGCACGTGCCAAACCCACAGCTTGCGCTGCAATCCCGATACGTCCACCTTCAAGATTTGACAAGGCGATTTTTAAACCTTCACCTTCTTTACCTAACATCAAACTTTCATGAACGCGTACATCGGTTAGCGCAATTTGACAGGTATCAGACGCATGTAAACCTAATTTTTCTTCAGTACGAATGACTTCATAACCTGCTGTTTCACGCGGGACGATGAAAGCACTGATGCCTTTTTTTCCTGCACTTGGATCTGTCACAGCAAAAACAATAATCACGCCTGCGTTATGACCTGAGGTAATAAATTGTTTTGCGCCATTAATCACCCAGTGATCACCGTCTTTAACTGCACGGGTTTTAATCGCAGCAGCATCTGAACCAGTATGCGGTTCGGTCAAAGCAAAAGCACCGATCATTTCACCTTGTGCCAAAGGTTTTAAATATTTTTCTTTTTGCTCATCTGTGCCAAATTTGGCAATGGGTACACAACCGACAGAGTTATGTACGCTCATAATGGTTGAGGTTGCGCCATCTGCTGCGGCAATTTCTTCTAGCGCTAAAACATAGGCTAAATTTCCAGTTGCTGAGCCGCCCCATTCATCAGAGATCAACATACCTAAAAAGCCCAATTGTCCCATTTGTGACAATGCATCTTTTGGAAATGTGCCATGACGATCCCAATCTGCTGCATTTGGCTTAATTTGCTCTTGTGCGAAATTTCTCGCCATATCCTGAATTAACAATTGTTCTTCGGTAAATTGCATCTTGTTTTCCTTTACAAAAATTCCTTAACTTTCATCAAGTTTTAACATATTATTTTTTATGCTGAATACTCGATGAAAGTCTTATATTCATTAACCTGCTTGCTTTGCCGTTTGTTTGGCAATCTCTTGATTGCGTAGTAAAAAGCGCTGAATCTTACCGCTTGGAGTTTTTGGTAATTCCTGAACAAATTCGACTTGACGTGGATAAGCATGTGCAGATAAACGTTTTTTGACAAATTGTCCAAGTTGTTCAGCGAGTTCGTCACATGCTGTTTTGCCTTCTGCCAAAATCACGAAAGCTTTCACAATTTCAGTTCGCTCAGGATCAGGCACACCCACCACAGCAGCTTCAATCACCGCATCATGCTCAAGTAAAGCGCTTTCTACATCAAAAGGACCAATACGATAGCCTGACGTTGTAATGACATCATCACTACGTCCAACAAAACTCATACTGCCATCTGCATGTAATTCTGCGGTGTCTCCAGTTAAATAATAATGCTTTAAAAATGGAGACTTACGGCTTTCTTTATAGCCACCAAACCACATCATTGGGGATTGTTCGATATCCACTGCAAGGATTCCCGGTGTATCTGTCGGCAGCTCATTGCCTTGCTCATCTACAACCGCCACCCGATACCCTGGACTTGCATAGCCTGCGACACCTGCTCGAACATCATGACTGAGTGCATGATGATTACAGACCACCATGCCTGTTTCAGTTTGCCCATAGTGATCAAAAATTGGGGCATCTAGAACTTGTTTAAACCATCTAAACACTTCTGGATTTAATGGCTCACCTGCGCTACTGACCACGCGGAATTTACCTTTGAGTTTTGCCATTTGCTGAGGATCAGCTGCCATCATCATACGGTAGGCTGTTGGCGCACCTGCCAAATTGGTCACTTGGTAATCATCAACAATCTGACACAAGCTGTCGATACTAAAACCACCTTCGTAGAATAAAGTCGCATGACCTAACAGTAATGGTCCTGTGATGCCATAGTACAAACCATACGCCCAACCGGGGTCAGCAATATTCCAAAATGAATCATCTGCTTTTAAACCAATCGCATCTTTCATGTAGTTGCCAAAAGCGATTAAAGCTTTTAATGGTACTTCTAACGGTTTTGCAGGACCTGTCGTACCCGAAGTAAACATGAGTAAAAATGGGTCTTGGATCGTTTGCATGACCAATTCACATTGATCAGACTGTGCATTGACCACATCCCAAAAGTTTAAATCGCCTGGTTCAACCCCATGACCGTCATGATCTGCAACCGTCACGATTTGTGGGCAATGGGCAATTTCATCCAATTTGCTACGGTTACCTACATCGGAAATTACCAATTTACTTTGTGCTAACTGCACACGATGCTCAATCGCCTTCGGTCCAAAAGCGGTGAATAACGGTTGATACACTGCCCCAATGCGCCAAGTCCCTAAAATCACCACTAAAAGTTCAGGTGTTCGGGGTAATAATCCCGAAACTCGATCACCTTTTTGTACACCTTGCGATTTTAAAAAATTGGCAAATTGGCTTGACCATGTTTTCAATTGGCTAAAGGTATATTGTTCTTTGCGCCCATCTTTTCCTTGCCAATATAATGCGACTTTATTCGCATCTGCTTCTGCATGACGGTCACAGCATTCATAGCAAGCATTAACTTGATCTAATGAACCCGAAAGCATTTCTTGAGCAGCTTGATTTAAATCAAATGCTGCCGCTACATCTTGATAATTCAACATCGTTTAAGCTCCGTCTAGATTTGTTGTTATTCATGACATGAGTGAATATTTATCGTTATGCCATCCTTTGGCATGCAACTATTAAGCTTGTGGTGGTAAATATTGCTGAATAATGCTGGAAAAATCTAAGTGTGCATTACCTTGCAAACACAACTGTTGATACATTTGTTGCACCAAACCACCTAATAAAATCGGTTGTTTGACTTGCCCTGCTGCTTCGATAGCTA
This sequence comes from Acinetobacter sp. 251-1, assembly GCF_030329305.1. NCBI lineage: Bacteria > Pseudomonadati > Pseudomonadota > Gammaproteobacteria > Moraxellales > Moraxellaceae > Acinetobacter > Acinetobacter sp. 251-1. The sequence goes on from NZ_JACANS010000004.1 coordinate 84,534, forward strand.
AACCTAAATCTTTCAGCATGAGTTGCGTAGCAAAACCATCCGTATAGCCACGACCCGCAGGTGCATTGGCTGAAATATCAGGCCAAGGATTACACACTTCCGAACTCCAACAGCGACCACTTGAACTATTCACGACACCTGCAAGCGCTTGTGGGTCAATACCAAGTTTTGCACCCAATGCCATTCCTTCAGCAACCGCAGCCATTGAAATGCCTAAAATCAAATTATTACAAATTTTAGCAATTTGCCCTGCGCCAACATCACCACAATGCACAATGTTTTTACCCATGTGCTGCAATACTGTTTTCGCTTGTTCAAATACGGCATCATCGCTACCGACCATAAAGGTCAACGTCCCTGCTTGCGCACCAATCGTACCGCCTGACACTGGGGCATCACAGATTTTGATGCCTTTTTCAGCACCAACCTCAGCCATATCTTTGATCGTTTGTGGATCAATGGTACTGCTATCAATACATAAGCTGCCTGCTTTAAGCACGGACAACACACCATTTTCACCCAAATACACCTCTTTCACATGTTTTGCCGCAGGTAACATGCTGATCACCACATCAGCATGTTGCGCCGCTGCCTGAGGACTGTCACACACAATCCCACCAGCTTCGGTGAAGTGCTGAATTGCCACTTCACTGAGGTCAAAACCGTATACCGTTAAACCTGCTTTGAGGAGGTTTTGAGCCATTTTACCGCCCATATTCCCTAAACCAATAAAAGCAATATTCATCCTTGAACTCCTAAATTTTGTGTATTTACACGCAGGTTTTAACGTAGGTTAATGGTGGTGTTGACTTCACCTTTTTCTTGAGTGTCTTCAAACCAACGGCTGGTAATGGTTTTGGTTTGTGTATAGAACTGTACCGCTTGCTTACCATAAGGACCTAAGTCGCCAAGTTTTGAACCACGTGAACCTGTGAAGCTAAAAAATGGCACAGGTACAGGAATTGGAATATTAATACCGACTTGACCGATATCAATGGTATTTTGGAATGTACGTGCAGTTGCACCACTTTGGGTAAATAAGCCCACACCATTACCAAATGGATTAGCATTAATCAGTTCGATTGCTTCATCTAAAGTGTCTACATTGATAATGGCAAGCACAGGACCAAAGATTTCTTCTTTATAAATGCGCATATCTGTTTTGACATCATTGAAAATGGTCGCACCAACAAAGTTGCCATTTTCATAGCCCACAACTTGTACATCACGACCATCAAGTAACAGCTCTGCACCTTGCTCTACACCGCTATTGATTAAGTCCATCACACGAGCTTTGGCACGAGGAGAAATCACTGGACCAATGTCGGTATTTGGCTCATGTCCTGCATTCACTTTTAAAGTTTTGGCTTTTTCGACCAGTTCATCCACCCAGTTTTTACTTTCACCGACCATCACTGCAACAGAAAGTGCCATACAACGTTGACCTGCCGCACCAAATGCCGCCCCGACAAGCGCGTTTAAAGTTTGTTCTTTATTGGCATCAGGCATCACCACGACATGGTTTTTTGCGCCCATCATCGACTGAACACGTTTACCATGTTGTCCTGCAAGGTTATATACATGCGTTCCGACAGCCGTTGAACCAACAAAAGAAATCGCTTTAATATCTTGATGGGTACATAAACGATCAACCACTGCTTTACCGCCGTGTACAACGTTTAATACGCCTGCAGGTACACCCGCTTGTACAGCAAGCTCAACCAACATCATGGTCGACAATGGATCTTGTTCAGAAGGCTTCAATACAAAAGTATTTCCGCAAACAATCGCCATTGGGAACATCCACAAAGGAATCATCGCAGGAAAATTAAATGGTGTAATGCCTGCACACACACCAAGTGGTTGCTGCAGCGTATACGTGTCTACACCACGTGCAACACCTTCGACATATTCACCCATTTGCAACGTACCAATTGAACATGCATGCTCAACGACTTCTAAACCGCGTTGGATATCACCCTCAGCGTCAGCCAAGGTTTTGCCTTGTTCAGCCGTTAATACTTTTGCAATGTCTTTCATGTTGTCACGGATCAAGTCCTGTAATTTCAACATGATACGCATACGTGCTTGAATTGGTGTTAAACGCCATGTTTTAAACGCATCTTGAGCAGCAGCAATGGCAGCATCAACTTCATCCAGTGTTGCCATCGGCACACGACCTAACACTTCCTGTGTTGCAGGGTTAACAATGTCTTGCCAATCCGAAGTTTGTGATTCTACAAACTGTCCGTTAATTAATAATTTAGCCGTCGTTGACTGAATATTTGTGATGCTGTTCATAACCTCTCCATAGGTACTATTTTTTGTTGTTTCATTGTTTGAAAATAGTTTGAAACTCAATTCAGCTTATTTTCTGTATTGCTGTTTCATTTGAGACTAACAAAGAAAAATTTGACGACCAATAGAAATTCACGCACGATTGTTGTGCAAAAATGCACATGGAAGAACAGTAACAATGAAAGTGGATTGGGATCATTTGCAGTATTTTTTAGTCTTGGCACGTGCAAAAACACTGACCAATGCAGCACGCATGATTGGTGTCGAACATAGTACCGTTTCTCGAAGAATACAGGCTTTGGAGCTGGCTTTAGGAACGCCATTATTTAAACGTGAAGCAACGGGTTATGAACTGACCATAGAAGGTTTGGCACTTGTCCCACGTGTTGAACAAATGGAACACGCTTTTTTACAAATCGAAAAACCACATCAACCTTTACAAGGTCGTGTGCGTATTGGCACACCAGAAGGTTTTGGCACTGCATTTTTAGCTAAATTATTGGCAGAATTGTCCAAAAAATACCCCTTACTCACCATTGATCTAATCCCTGTACCGAAAATGATTAAGTTGTCACATCGTGAAGCTGACATTGTGATTTCGATTGACCGTCCTAAATCTGGACCTTATATCATCACCCGTTTGACCGACTATTGCTTAAAAATTTATGGCAGTAAAGACTATCTTTCAAAAACCCAACCCATTCATAAACTTGAAGATTTAAAACAACATCGTTTTGTTAATTATATTGATGATTTGGTCTATAGCCCTGAATTGTATTGTTTAGAACGGCTACCTTTACAGCTCACTGCAAATTTTCGAAGCAGTAGCATTTTGGCACAGCAAATTGCTGTCAGTGCAGGTGCAGGATTGGCAATATTGCCCAAATTTTTAGCCAATGATCAGCCTGAACTTGAACAAGTTTTGCATGACGAAGTGCGCTTTGTACATACTTTTTGGATGCTGACTTTGGTCGATTTACAACATGAACCACGCATTAAATTGGTCTGGGATTTTCTAAGAGCGCAAGCGGATGAATATCAACATTTATTGATGGACTAAGTTTTTATTTTTTAAACAACTTGCATAAGACCCTAAATTTAGGGTCTTATATTTCAAATACTTACAAAAAGTGATGATTTTAACATCACTGTTCAAAAACTTCTTTTAAGTCTTTCGGCATCCCTTGAGCAGACTTAAACTCCCCTTTACTGTCTTTCCAAATCACCGCAGGCGTTGCAAAGAAACCATATTTATCCATGAGTTCCTGATTAGCATCAATTTTTTTGGCAATTTCAGCAGGAATATTTTGCATTGGTTTTAAGGATTGATCACCTGATTTTAAATTGAGTTGGCTAAAAACTTGCTCAGGATTTTTCGATGTTAATAAAGTCGCCACCTGCCCACGACTTTCTTTGCGGATCACAGCCACTTGAATGTGACGTAATTGAACTTTTCCTGAATTGACCCAAGGACGTGCCTTTTGCCAAAACTGATAACAATAAGGACAATTCGGGTCAGAAAAAACATAAACAACACGTGGTGCATCTTTTTTACCGTCTTGAATATATGTTGATTTTTCCAATGACTGCCATACATCATCTAAAACAGCGCCTTTGACATGCTTTTCTAATGCTTCGACAGATAAATTTTCCCCTTTGGCATTATATAAGTCTCCCACGATATAATATTTTTGATCATTTGAAATAAATACTGTCGCAGGATATTGGTCTCTATGTCCTGCCCAACCTTTCATATTTGTAGGTGCAGGAATTTCCTTCACAAATTCAAAGCCTTCATTTGCAATTTGTTGCTGCAATGGCGTGAGCGCAAAACTTGTACTTGCACTACCAAATACACATAAAGTTAAAGCAATTTTTTGTGATAAATAACGAATATTTTGCATAATTTTCACCTATTTTAAATGATCAGAATTCGAAATTTTCTTTAAATACTGTTGCAGCATGACAGGACTCAGTTCGCCCATATGACGATCCATCAATTGTCCTTGTGAGTTAAAAAATAGTGTACTTGGCAAACCAAACATCTTCATTTCTTTGGCAAGTTGACCTTGCGAATCCATCAAAACATATTGAAAAGAAAAGTGATGTTTATTTAAATATTGCTGAATTGTCACCACATTTTCACCTTGATTCAGCATGACAAAATTGACATTTTTAAATTGAGTTTGTGCTTGTGCCAAAACAGGCATCTCACGATGACATGGTGGACACCAACTCGCCCAAAGATTGACAACAGTTGGCTTACCTATAAATTGTTTTAACGGAATTTGTTGCTGTTCAAGGCTATAAAATTGCATTTTAGGGTAAAAACGGTGTGGCTTCTGCCATTGTTTTAAGCCCAAACTAAACGCACAAATTAAAGTGAAAATAGTCACAAAAATGACTTTATTTTCAAGTTTAAATGCACGATTTTTCCATAAAAACCACACAATACCTACAATTACACCACCATATAAATGGAAGCCTTTGTCTTGAACCTTAAGCATGTCGATGGGAGATGCCAAATACACCTCTAGATTGAACAACACAAAAACCAATCGTGCTGCAATCAGCCCCACCCACAGTGTCGTCCATAAAGAATCAGAAAAAGTCTGCCAAGTTTCAGCCGACCAGTGTTGTTTCTTCTGTAAAATTTTGCCAACAATGTAGACCAAGATTAAACCTAAGAGCACCAACAGCAGTGGAAATGGCAACATAAAAGGGCCTAAATGAATGGCTTCAGCAGAAATCATTGCGTATTCTCTTGCTTTAACTGAACAAGTTTTTGCAAAAATTGTGGTGCTGTAAATGTGCCTGTTAAACGTAAATCACGCATTTCTTGCTGCTGTGCATTAAGGAAAATCATGGTCGGTGGACCTAAAATTTGCCATTTTTTCAACAACGCATCTTGTGAAGCTTCAGGATGAGTTAAATCCAATTTAATCCGTACCACATCTTGCACAGCAGCTTGTACATCTGCACGAGGAAAAACTTCTTTTTCAATCGGTTGGCATGCCACACACCAATCTGCATAAACATCTATAATGATGGGTTTTTGCGTATTTTGTGCCAATACTTGTTCAAATTGCTGTGCATTGCTCACTTTGATCCAAGGATGTAATTGCGCTAATTTTTCCGCAGCATTCATTTGTTGAAGTGCTTGACGTGTTTGCCAAATTCCTGCACTGGCTGTTGCTAAAGCAATCACTAGCACCAAGATTTTATAGGGTAATTGAACAACATGACGGATGATCGCAAACAGATAAATCGTCATCGCAAACAGTAAAATTGCCAGTAAAACAAAGTAGATCATGGACGGTAATAAAGGACGTGCAAAGTAAACTGCCATCAACAACATGACAAAACCAAAGCTAAACTTTAAACGATCCATCCATAATCCAGGCTTAGGTAAATATTTCGAACCAAATACACTCGCAACAAACAATGGAATACCAATACCTAAGCCCATTAAGAACAGATAAAAGCCACCCCAGACAGGCTGTTCAAGATGCGAAACATACAATAATGCCCCAGCCAAAGGCGCACTCATACATGGACCCACGATCAGTGCGGAAATTGCGCCCATCATACCTGCACCGACTAAGGTTCCGCCCTTTTGACGTTGTTGTAACTGATCTAAACGTTGTAACAGTCCACGCGGTAAAGAAATTTGATACAGCCCAAATAAATTTAATGCAAAAACTACAAATAAAATCGCAAAAACACTGATAAATATTGGATTTTGAAACCAACGCTGAATACCGAAACCGAGCTGTGAGACCACCACTCCCATCAAGCCATAGACCAAAGCCATACAGATCACAAAGGTTGAGGCAATCGCTGCCGCTTTGTACCCCTTACTACGCTGTACTAAAATGCCTGATAAAATAGGAATCAATGGTAAAGAACACGGCAGAAATGCCAGTAAAATTCCTAATGCTAAAAACAATAAAATATTTAAGAAAATATTTTGCTGATTCAATAGTTTTAAGAAAAATTGATCGTTGTTTAACTCATTTTGCAGTGATTCATTTTGTTGCTCAGGTATTAGTGTTGCTGCATTGCTCGATGTTGCTTGAATCGTTTGTACTTGGCTTGCAGATGAGTCATCTTCTTGCACAAGTGTTGTTTCAGGAGGGATATTTTTTGTTTTATCTAATTCAGCTGTTTGTTCTTTGATCGGCACAGCATCGTCTGCAACTGTATTCTTTAGTAAGCGATTATTTTCACTGGTATTATTTTCTAACAACGGCTCAGATGGATTTATACCCACTTTGGCTAATTTTTGTTGTGGCAATAAACCCGATGCATCCGTTTGAATTGTTGTATGTTGCAAAGGATAACATAACCCATCCTCCGAACAGCCTTGCCATTGCACACGATATTCTTGATTAGGCTTAACATTAAGGGTTGTTGTCACTTGATGATAATGCACATTGGTTTTACCAAAGGTGGGGTCATCTTTTTCTTTTCCCTGTGGTAATTTCAGTGCAAGCTCTTTTTGCGCTACACTGACTTTAAATTGGTCATGATATAAATAATAATGTGGTGCAACTTGCCAATTCAGTTCAGCTTGTTGTTGTGAAATCGAGTGTGCCTGAAATTTAAACGCTTGATCTGGGGGTAAAAAATCCTCATTCGCAAAAATAGCTGTCGAAGCTAAGCTCAGTACGACACCTGTTAAGGTTTTGATAAACATATCTATCAATCTAAATAATGTGACTAAATGCATTATCATCGAAAATGGGTTAAGAGAACATTAAGACTTGTTTTTCTTTGTAAAATCTAGGGTCTATAGGCATTTTATCTACATAAAAAGGAACCTTCATGTTTGTTGTCTTGGTCGAGGATGATCCATTTATTGCACAAAGTATTGTTGCGGCATTGGATTATTTAAATATTTCAATTGAACATGTCAGTACTGCTCAAGCAGCAGACTATTTTATTCGTAAAACTGCGGTAGATTTATGTTTATTGGATTTGGGTTTACCCGACCAAGACGGTCTTGAGTTATTGTCAAATTGGCGTACAGATCAATTGCATGTCCCCGTTCTTGTCCTCACCGCACGTAATCAAACTCAACAATGTGTTGAAGCATTAAATGCAGGTGCCGATGATTACTTGACCAAGCCTTTTGATTTAACCGAGCTAATTGCGCGTATTCATGCATTAACACGGCGTCATCGTGGTTATTCATCAAATGTTTTAAGTATTGCGGATTTAGAAATTAATCAAGATACACAGCAAGCTTACTATCAACAACAAGTTTTGAGTCTATCACGTCGAGAATATAGCCTACTTGAAACTTTTATGCTCTACCCAAATCAGGTATTAAAAACAGAACAATTAATTGATAAAACTTATGGCTTCCAAGACAGCATTGAAAGTAATGCCATTAATGTACATATCCATCATTTAAGACAAAAAACCCATCCCGATTTGATTCAGACCGTGCGTGGTGTGGGCTATATTTTAAAAGTACCGACTGAACAATGAGAAGCAAAGCCATGAAAAGTTATAGCTTAAAATGGCGTTTAGTGTCGACCTTATTAATGGTGTTTATTTTACTTTGGTCGCTGGTTTTTTGCTGGTTATACTATGATTTACAAAAACAATTACAACTGACCTTAGATGAACGTCTGTCAGCATCTGCACACATGGTTGCCCGTTTAATTCGTCATTTACCTGTGCATGATTTACCCAATGTTTTAGAATCTGTAAATGCTGAAAATGCCAATCCCAACTTAATTGCATGTGAAGTTTCATTTTTTAGTTCACATATTTCGACAGCGCAAAAAGTGATTGCACGCACCCAAGATGCGCCAGATAACCTGAGTAACCAAAGTTCAGGCTTTAGCACATGGACACATCATGGCACTGAATGGCGCAGTTATACATTGAAAAAGGGACAGATTCAGGTTGTTTCTGCTGAAAAATTACAATTACGCTCGACGCTATTAGCTCAAATCTTAAAGTCCGTGCTCATTCCTTTAATTTTTACCTTAATTTTATGTGTTTTTCTAATTTTATGGATTATCCGTGTGGAATTTCAGCCTTTAGATCAAATTGCACAACATGTCACGCAAAAAAAGCAAAATTTATCTGAAGCAGCAAGTTATTTATCGGCATTAAAAACTCAAAATATTCCCACTGAAATACAGCCTTTTGTCGACAGTCTGATTGAACTGATTCACAATTTACATGAAAGTTTAGAAAATGAAAAAAGTTTTAGCGCTTTTGCCGCACATGAGCTACGTAGTCCTTTAACAGCGATCAAAACCAACGTGCAATTGAGCCTTTTAATGCTGCAACAATCTGGTCAACAGCAGTCTAAACTTGCACAAAATTTACAACAGGCTGATCATAGTATTCAACGTTATCAACAGCTCTTAGAACAATTACTGTTATTGAGTAAGACTGAATTACATCCTATACAATCGCACGAAAACACGCTAATTGCAGACATACTTAAACAGGTCATTCAAGAATTAAGCCTAAAATATGCGCTTGAAAGCACCTATTTACAGATCCAATGGAACACACTGACAAGCTTGCAATTGCCTGCCTCTAGCTTGCATATCATCTTAAAAAATTTGCTTGAAAATATTTATTTACATGCCCAATCCTATACTGTGATTGATATTTACATGCGAAATAATCACTTGATTATTCAAGATAATGGTATCGGTTTAAATGATACAGAACTACAACTCTTAACCAAACGTTTTTGGCGTAAATCTGCACAAAATACAGGTTATGGCTTAGGCTTAGCTTTAGTCAATGTGCTTTTAAATAAAAACGGCTATGCCATCCATTTTCAACATCATCAACCTCATGGCTTAAAAGTCATGATTTCAAAAATTGAAAATTAAGATGTCATATTTTGGCAGTATCGTCAGCAGATCATAAACAAAATAATTGCAGATGAATAATTGATCAAAAATATAATTTATAAATATATTTTAAATACTTAAAACAAAAATAAATCCACAAATTCTGTGGATATATCTTGGGATAAGATTTAAATTTTATCAGTGATGACGGCATTTACCATTTTCAAGTATAAAATTTTAAGCCCAAATTACCAAAATTGCAGCAATAACCACTAAAAAAAGTCCTATATGCTCCGTTTTGGCTAATTTTTCTTTAAAGAAATACACTGAAATCAACAGGCTAAATAAGATTTCAATCTGTCCCAATGTTTTCACAATCGCGACAGATTGCATGCTCATCGCCGTAAACCACCCCAAAGAAGCTAAAAAACTACAGACACTCACTTTAAATGTGAGTCCAATTTTTTGCCACATCGCAAGCAATGTTTTTCGACTAAAGACAATCAAAAACAACAACATAGACAAACACTGAAAACCAATAATACTGAGCAATACCCATGCTGCCCGATGTAAGTATGGCAAATTCGTCAACTCCAAACTGGCTTCACGAACGAGCAATGAAGTAATGGCAAAACACAATCCACTGCCTATACCTATGGTCAAAGTTTGTAATGAAATCGCTTCTTTTTGTTTGCCATTACTCAGTAAAAATACAGCAATTCCCCCCAACATGACACCAAACCAGCCCAATACAGTTAACTTTTCATGTAAAACTGCTACAGCAATCATCGCTGCCAAAATGGCTTCGCTTTTGGCTAAACCAACCCCAATCGCATAATTTTTTTGCTTAAATAGCCTTACCATCAATGCAGTGGCAGCAATTTGGCTCATACCTGCAATGATGACATATAGCCAATAACGAGAGGTAAATTCAACGTGTGTGCTTAGAGGTTGTTGTAGATATAAAATAAAAATATAGACAATCGCAAACGGTAAACCAAAAATAAAACGTGCTAAAGTCACGCCATAGACATCAACCGTGAGGCTCAATTGCTTTTGAAAAGCATTGCGCCATGCCTGCATAAAGGCAGCCATAACTGTAAAAAAAATCCAAAATGATGTCATAAGCGGTAACTTTAAACATAAAATTCAAAACAGGCTTGAATATACACCTTTCAATTTAAAAAATATGATTTTACAGTTAAATTTTCTTTATTTTCCAAGCATTAAAATTTTTCGTATTTTCCTATCACATGGTCAGTTTATTTTGCTTGGTTTAGTTTTTACCAAACATTCAAATAAACCATTTAAAAGCCGTTTTTTAATCTTAAAATCCGTCCTCTAATTAAATCAAAAAACACTATACTATGCACATCCACCTCTGACCCTAAAACAGCCTATTTCCTAGGCAAAGCAGTCTTGTCATGTCAAAAAATCTTGCTACGCTTCTTGGCTTTAGTGCTATTTTGCTTTGGTCTTCTTTGGTTGGATTATTAAAAAAACTGAGTAGTCTATTAGGTGCCGATTATGCTGTGACCCTGATGTATAGTTTAAGTGCGGTCATCTTATTACTGATATTTAGAATTCCAAATTTAAGAGTCATTCCCAAAAAATATTTGATTTGTGCATCTTTATTATTCTTAGTCTACGAGTTGTGCTTTTCTTATGCGATTGCACTGGCGCAAACGCCACAGCAAGCCATTGAAATTAGTTTGGTGAATTATTTATGGCCAAGTCTCACCGTAGTCATGCTGATCATTTTTAAAGAATTAAAGTTTAGCCTTTTTGTGGTACTGGGTTTAATGGTGAGTATGAGTGGTATCATCTTGATTCAAACAGGCAATAACCAATTTTCGTTATCTCTACTCATCTCGCATTTCATGTCAAATCCCTTAAGTTATATTTTAGCTTTCATCGGCGCGACTTTATGGGCAATTTATTGTGTAATCACCCGAAAATATAGCCAAGGACATAATCCTATTTCCTTGTATTTCATCATGATCACTGTAGTTTTATGGACAAAATTGCTCATGGCACATCCATTTGAGACACTGCCAAGTCTTGATCTAACAGTGCTTCCCTATTTATTTGCTGTTGGTTTTGCAACTGCTTTGGGCTATGCGGCATGGAATATTGGTATTATCAAAGGAAATATCACGTTTTTGGTCACACTTTCTTATTTTAGTCCTATTTTTTCAACTTTATTTTCCATGCTTATTTTACAAACAGCATTATCAATCGAATTTTGGCACGGTGTATGTCTCGTTACCTTAGGTTCACTGATCTGTTGGATTTCAACGAGTTGGCAACACATTAAACCACGGATTCAACGCTTTAAAATGCAATTCTAATTTTGCCAACATGGTATATCGTACAGTAGAACAATATTCAGTATAAATGACATGTAGATATAACAGATACGCTTTATTTGACTCATCTGTTATATTTTTTTAGTACAGTTCTATTTCTAGTGATTTGTTTTCATCTTTTTCATACTATATTTATAGATTGAAATGAGATCACACCAATGAAGCAAGATCATGATTCAAAAAAAGTACCACAATACGCAGACAGCTCTATTTCAGATAAAGTATTTAAGCGTATGATTATTTGGTTTTTTATTTACTGCGCATTATTTTGTATCGGTGTTATTTTGACAGTCGGTGCGGACCATGCATATTTAAATTAATATTTTGAGAATTTATGTATAAAGCTGACCAGTTAGCACAACATCTTCGACAGCTCATTGAAAATGGCACGTTAAAACCCAACGAAAAACTGCCGTCCTTACGGGATCAGGTACAACGTTCGGGTTTTAGCTTAATGACCGTGATGAATGCTTATCAAGCCTTAGAAGCACAAGGGTTAATTTATTCAAAAGCAAAATCTGGTTATTTTGTGAATGATTATTTAAATGAAAAATCACAAAATTCTCAAACTATTGTCTCAATCAATCATCAAATTGAAATTAACTCTCTGATTTTTAAATATCTGAAATCAATTCAACCTTCGACCAATTTAGGTTTAGGTTCAGCATTTCCATCATCAGAATTGGTCTATTCACAAAAATTAACCCAAATTATGGGGCAACTTTCTCGCGCTAAACAGAGTTATTTGCATGTTGATAGTTTTCCTCCAGGCAATATTGAGCTGAGAAATATCATTGCACAGCGCTATAGCCTGCATGGCATTGCGACTCAAGCCGATGATTTGGTCATTACGTCAGGTTGTTTGGATGCACTCAATTTGGCCCTGGCAGCCGTGACACAAGCCGGTGACTATATTGTTTTACAAGAAACGATATTTTACGGCGCTTGGCAAGCCGCTGAAAGATTGGGATTAAAAGTCATTACGGTGCCTGAACACCCTCGTCTGGGCATTGATTTAGATGCATTTGAACATATTTTAAAAAACTACCCGATTAAAGTATGTTGGTTAATGCTCAATAGTCATAACCCGATCGGGTTTACTGCAAACAACGAAACCAAGCAAAAAATTGCTGAACTTTTACACCAATATCAAGTGTATTTGATCGAAGATGATGTCTATGAAGAATTGTATTTCGGTCAAAAAAAGCCACTTTCAGTCAAGCATTTTGATCAGCATAATTGGGTTTTACATTGTTCTTCTTTTTCTAAAACTTTGGGGGCTAACTTTCGAGTAGGTTGGGTACATGCAGGTAAATTTTCAAATAAAATTCAACACTTACAGCTCATGAGCACCATTTCAACCAATTCACTTCTACAAAATGCCTTAGTTGAGTTTTTACAACATCACCATTATGAAAAACATTTGCGTCAACTAAGACGCAACCTAGAACGAAATAAGAAACAAATGTTTCATTACCTTGAAAAAAACTTACCTGAGCAATGTCAAATTTTTTCCTATGCGAGCGGATTTTTCCTTTGGATCAAACTCCCTATTTTTGTGAATAGCATGGATATTTATCACGATCTTATTCAACAAAATATAGATGTCACACCCAGCCAACTGTTTAATATGTTGAGTTCTCAGCAACATTATTTGCGTTTAAATTGTTCTTTTACATGGACAACAGACATTCAGCATGGTTTAGATTGTTTAATTGAGCGTATCCAAGATAAAATTCAGTAGATTAAAAATCACAAAATCATGGATACACAAGAGATAAATCCTAGAATATTCTAGGATTTAAAATAATTGAAGGGAATTTTCAAGTAACGGATTCCGTTACTTTCCGCTTTAGGAAAATGCCCTGCCACCATATTAATTTGAATCGCAGGTAAAATCAGCTTGGGCATACTTAAGGTTGCATCACGTTGTTCGCGCATCTGCACAAAATCTGCTTTTTCAATGCCAATATGCACATGAATATTCTTTAATTTCTGTGCTTTCACCGTACTCTGACATTGATATTCTGTACGTGTTTTAGGCAAATAATCATGACATAAAAATATACGGAAATGTTCAGGTAATGCAAATATTTTCTGTATGGAATCATAAAGTTGTGATGCACTTCCTTTAGGAAAATCACAACGTGCTGTACCATAGTCATGCATAAATAATGTATCACCGACAAATACACAATCTTCAATCACATAGCTTAAACATGCAGGTGTGTGTCCGGGGGTGGCAATGCTATAAGCCTCTAATTGCCCAATTTTAAATCTCTCGCCTGCTTCAAACAAATAATCAAAAGCAACATTAAAATGTGCAGTATTTTCAAAGTGATAAATGTCAGCAAAAGTTTTCTGTACTTCACTGATTTTTTCACTCATTGCAACTTGCCCACCTAATTTTTCTTTTAAATATTGCGAGGCAGTCAGATGATCGGCATGTACATGGGTTTCTAAAATCCATTGAACTTTCAAATCATTGGCTTGAACGTAAGCAATAATGAAATCTGCATGTGTAGTAGTGGTACTCGCTGAAGCTGAGTCATAATCTAGAACACTGTCGATGATGGCACATTGTGAAGTGATGGGATCAGAAACAACATAGCTGAAAGTATTTGTATTTTCATCAAAGAAATCTTGTATCACAATGTTTTGCATATTATTTTGCTCCATCAAATTTACGATACAACCACACACCAAAGAACATCGCGGCAATGAAATAAATGGCTTGATAATACCCTAAACCAATTAAAGTAAATGCGGGTGCTGGACAAATTCCTGCAATTCCCCAACCTGTACCAAAAATCAATGCGCCAATACATAAACGTTTATCAATTTGTGTTGATGTTGGCAATTCAATTTTTTCATGAAAGAGCGTTACAGGTTTACGGATCGCTTTTTGAAATGGAATAAATGCCACACAAATTGCACCAATCATGACAAACATGAGGCTTACATTCCATTCACCGAACAAGTCTAAAAAGCTCAGCACATTTTCGGGGTTTGCCATGCCTGACCACATTAAACCAATAGAAAATAAGCTACCAAAAATAAAAGCGAGAATATTTTTCATGTTTATAGCCCCAGTAAATGACGCATGACGTAGACGGTGATGAAACCTGCGAGCATAAATAGACTCGTTGCAACCATAGAACGCGTAGACAGACGACTCATACCGCAAATCCCATGCCCACTGGTACATCCAGAGCCTAAGCGTGTCCCAAAACCAACCAAAACACCTGCAACAATCATGGCTAAGGGTGATGCGTCGATTTGAATCTCAGGACTAAAAAATAGACCATACACAAAAGGAGTCACAAATAAACCCAATAAGAACCATGTTGCAGGACGTTGAAAAAAGCCTTTTTTATTGAAAAGCTGTCCAATTAAGCCACTGATTCCAGCAATTCTTCCGTTGACATATAAATAGCCAACCACAGCAATACCTAACAGCGCACCGCCAAGCAAGGCATTTAAATAGGGATGCATACTTGATCACTCAATAAACATTATATGTTTTTATAATATATTATTGTTATATCTATTCAACCCTTGATTTGTAATTTTATAGTTATTGAATGACAAAAAATTGAAACTTGAGGTATTTTAATGCATAAAAATCTAAACATATGTATTATTTTCCTTAAAATTTATCAATAAAATCATAGAATAGATACAAAAATCATCGTCTGTTATAGTTTTTTAATGTATTTCTATATCTTTTATTTTGAGTAGAATCGGCCACAATAAGTGATCAACTTTTCAAGGCTGGTTGCTATGGATTTTTTGAGAAAACATAATACAGCAAGTTTTGTATTTTTTATTATTACGGCATATTCATTGCTTGGCTTCGCACTGGGCTATATTATTTGGGAATTTATTCTTTCCAAATAAGTGGAGTAAGCATGACATTCTCCTGAATAAAATAACGTAATTGAATCTTATACATCGTGTCAATTACGTTTATTTTATAGGTTTATGTGTCTATTTTAACGTCCAATACTTTTACATTCGCTCGAACCTTCTAAACAAATTTGTGCAAAACCAAGTTGTCCATAATTTGTGGGCTGTGTTGAGTTTGTCTGATTTGCCTCAGTCGTTGATGCAGGACGAATATCAATATTCACACCTGAAAGATTGAGCAAGTCTGAAGCTAAACTACGTCCTAAACGCTGATAGCCTGACGCTGAAAAATGTACGCCGTCTGCACGTCCTAAACCTTGATTAATCCAAGATTTCATTGAGCAACTTCCCCCCATCGCTTTTTGCCAATCCCAATACAAAGTATGCATCGACTGAGCGACTTGCAACTGCATACTTTGTACGGCGCTTAATTTGATCGGTCGACTACCACATTCACCTGCTGTACGTTTTAAACTTTCAGGTGCAGACACAATCATGACGGCTGTTTGTGGTGAACTTGCTCTAATCTTTTGAATTTTATCCATTAAAATAGAACGTGCTTGTTCAACATCCAGATTATCATTATAGGCTTCGTTGGTGCCGTATGCCAAAATCACTAAATTTGGTGCAACGGCTGTCAGCTCATTTTGCCAATCATTGCTCCAACGATTCCAATAAGACAGCTCAGCACCATTGATCCCCAATGCAGACACAACAGCACCTGAACCATTTTGGTTCTTTGCCCACCATCCGCCTAAAGCTGAATTTTGAGTATTTTGTGCTGTAATGGTAAACGGCAGTTTGGCGGTAAAAGTAACGGTTTGCCAATGGTTATTTTTAACAGGTGCTTCGAGGGTAAATGTTTTTCCGTCTGCATCTATCCCTGTAAATGGCATATCATTTGCTGCTTGACGAATACTGACTAAAATTTTTTGAACTTGCTCAACCTGCTTAGCTTTGATGGTGAGTGTTGCACCTGCATATTGAGGTACAGCATTTAAACCACCTAAAGTATAATTATCATTGCGCTGGGTGCGGCTTGAAACAGGTCGCCAACCTGAATTGTCATAACCAAATCGTGCCATACGTTGACCTGAGAAATACATCGGCATACCCCAGCCCATGCCACCATCACCTAAAGCATTTTGTAATTGTTGACGTAAAACATGCGTCATTTCATCTGCGGCAGTATGTGAATCACCCAATTGCACGACATGCACATCACGATTTTGTATCGCTGCATTTAACTTGGCCGTATTGGGTTCATTAAAATTGCTTAAATTGCTTGCAAAACTTTGTCCAATCGCAAGCGTTGCTAAAATACTGACATTTAAAACTTTTTTAATCATTGTCATGAATGTACCTAAACCGAATTTCTAATTAAATATCGACTACTGAATGACGTTTAAATGCTGACTGATCACATTGGCAATCGCTTTTTGTCCTTCTGCAGAGAAATGAATCCCGTCCGCACTGCGCATTTTGATGGATTGACCATCTTTGACCAAATAATCACTATAAACATTGTTCTTATTACCCAAAATAGGGCGAGAATCTATGAAGAATGCTTTGCTTTTTTGTACCTGATCTGCAACCACTTGATTTAAGTAGATCATCTGCTCATTTAATTGTGGTTTACGCATGTTTGGTGGGGTTAACCACATGACACGTACATTATGTTGCTGAGCCGTATCAATAATTTCCTTAATTCGTGAACGATAGACCGCTTCCCATTCAGGCGATTTAAATTTTAAATATGTTCCGCCTTTCGGGTTGGGCATATCCCAAGGGTCATTCGGTCCTAAAAAAACCACTAAAATTTTAATTTCAGGATGACTTACAATGGTTTCTTGAATGGTTTTTGGCCAATCAAAAAAGCTTGGATAAGATAAACCTGTACTTTGTTTACTCAAATTCACGGTTTTAATGTCATAATTTTCCAGTAAATACTTTTGTACAAACGGTGCAACCCCTTGCATTAAAGAATCTCCTGCAAAAAATACTTGATCATTTTTTGTTAAACTAAATTGATTGAGTAAATTTTGATGCTCACGCGCAGCCGCTTCTTTGGCTAAACGGATTTTTTCCTGTTTGGCTTTTTCAACCAATTGCTGTTTATATTCTGTGGTATACGCATAATCATGATTAAATGTGTCAACAATATATTGATTATGCTGCTGAATTGAATTTTTTACAGCATTATGTTCAGCATAGAACAAAGTGCCTAGTTCTCCCCCTTTTTGCCACATTGGGTATTTATCCAAAACCTTGAGGGGACTGTCTTGATGATAGGTCTGTTGATAATAGGCATTCACTGAATTTTGCATCATCCAAATACCTAAAACAGCAGTGACCACTAAAAATACAACCGTATACAGCACACCTTGCCAATGATCATTTTCAATATGATCCTGTGTTGTTGCGTGATCGTAGTCAAAATTTAAGCGTGTCATTTCGCTTGGATTAGAAGTTGGCATAAATAAATCCTGGAATGCCTGATGGGGCACAAATCACAATGACAATAAAAACAATAAGTAAAGGCACAAATAGAGCATATTTCGGTAAGACTTCAAAACGCATTCTTTGCGTTGAAAACAAACGCTTCACAAATGAATAGGCAATCCAAGAAATGGTCAATAAAGTCAGTAAATACAATGGATTATTCGACCATTGTACATTAACATAATTGGTGAATAAGGCTTGAAATACTTGCATTGCTTCTTCAAAAGTTTTCGCTCGGAAAAATACAAAACAAAAACAGACAAAATGAATAGTGACAAATACACCTAAAACCTTACCGATCCAACTTGATTTGTAGAGTGCATCACGGGCTTCTTTTGTTGAAACTTTAAAGGTTTTTTCATAGAGTTTATCGGCAACATTAAGCAGCACCAAAGCCAAACCGTGAAATAATCCCCATAAGAAAAAATTCCAACCTGAGCCATGCCATACACCTGAAAGTACCATCGCTAGAAGTAAATTAAACTGCGTACGTACAAAACCGCCACGGCTACCGCCCAATGGAATATAGATATAATCACGAATCCATGTTGACAGGCTGATATGCCATTTGTCCCAAAAATCACGGATATTATGTGCAAGCAAAGGTGCTCTAAAGTTAACAGGGAGTTTAAAACCGAGCAGTAGACCAAAAGCGATCATCATTTCGCTATAGCCAGAAAAGTCTAAAAATAGCTGTAAGGTATAACCATAAATCGCCGCAAGTACTTCTAAACTATGATATTGCATTGGATTAGAAAAGACAGGATTGACCCAATTGTCTGCCAACCACCCTGCAATCCACCATTTTTTAACCAATGCCAATGCGATGAATAAAAAAGCTAAACTTGGAAATAAAATATGACGACGCTGCGATGAACGGATTTGTTCACTCATACCGCAGGCATGTCCTTGAATATCTGTTAAGCCTTTGGCACTTTGTGCACGAGCAATGGGCCCTGCCGTAATGGTCGCAAAAAATGAAAAGTGCATGAATAACTCGTTCAATTTAAAACGAGGTACATCCACTTCTTCACGATAACGGCTGACTAAATAACTGATGGCTTGAAATGAATAATATGAAATCCCTAAAGGTAGAATCAGGTTTGCCACCAAACCTGAGCTGTCTAAGTTTAAATGATTCAATGCAAAGCTGATTTGTGCTTTAAAAAAGTCATAAAACTTAAATAAAGATAATTGAGCAATGGTCAGCAAAATACCAATCAAGAATAATGTCTTTTTATGTTGTGCATAGCGCTCCATCAAAACGCTTATTAGAAAAACAGCACAGGTAAATCCCAATAAAATGAAGACAGGTAATTCACCTGCCATCAGATAGATCAATGTGTAGCTAAACAGAATCAAAATCAAATTTTGTATTTTCGGACTAAAACGAAATGACCAATAAATACAAAAAAAAGCAATGAAAAACAGACAAAACTCGATGGACAAAAACGAAAACATTTCAGCTACTGCACTGCGATAACGACGCAAATATAGCACTTGCGTTACAATTTTAAAACAAAAATAAAATTATTATTATCAATATTTTAAATTTATTTAATCGAACTGTTAGACAAAATATGTGGATTTTGTACATTTTACATACAAAAATTTTTAGCACATTAAAATTTAATCAAATTTAAGTGGACACACAGCATGATGCTGTTCAGCCTTTAATCTATTTTTAGAATTGCATTTTGGAAAATTTCGATGCACAATAAATTAGAGTAATTGCTCTAATTTTAAGAAAAGGAATAAAAATGCTTGGTGATCGTGCATGGATGACCTTAACGCAAGGCAAATTAAACTTTAAAGACAAAATCACGTTGCTAAAAAAATTTATACTTCCTGCAGCATTCAATTTTGCAAAATCTCAATGTAACGTGACATCGCCTTCACATCATTTAACACCGCAAGAGATTAAAATTCCTGACACCGCGATTGTTAAAGACGCTCTCTTTGAATTAGAACAGACCCATTGCCAAGCAACCATTTTACATTCTTGGCGTTGTTATTTTTGGGGTGTCGCAATTGCGCAGAGTAAACAATGGCAATTTGATGATGAAATTTTTTTAATTGCAAGTTTACTGCATGATGTTGCTTTGGCAGATCCAAAAAATGAATATCAAAGTTGCCAATGCTTTACTTTTGAAAGTGCCTTACGTTCAGAAAGTATTTGCCATCGGCATGATTATCCTGCACATAAAAGTCAAAAAATTTCAGATGCAATCTGTTTACATATGAATGGCTATTTGGATGAAAAAGACTATTGTTTGGCAAAAGAAAGTTTACTTTTACAACAAGCCACTGCCTATGATGTGATTGGTAGCGAAGCCCAATACATTTCTCACCACTATCAAACAGAAATTTTAAAGCATTATCCTAGAACACAGTTCAAAACACGTTTTCAAGATTTAATGCTACAAGAAGCTCAACGCCATCCACATGCCAGACCGGCATTCATGAATGCGTTCGGGCTAAAATTAATGATTCAATTCAATCATCAATTAAAATAAGGCAATACCCAGATGAATAAAACCATCTTACAAAAACAACTTACATTTCCACAAAGTGATCAAATTTTAGTGGATATTTATAAAATTGCTCAGCAACAGCATGTCATTATTGTATTACCCGCGCTTGGTGTTGCTATTCAAAAATATGAACCACTGATTCAACATTTAATTGAACAAGGCTTTAATGTCATTGCAGCCGATTATCCAGGATGTGGACGTAATACCCCATCCGTTTCTGCAACATTTGATTTTGGTTATGCGGATTTATTGGGGTATTTCATTCCACAATTAGTCAACATTGCACTAGAATTATCACCACAAATACCTATTTTATTAGGACACAGTTTAGGTGGACATTTAGCAACACTCTATGCTCAGCATCATGTCATTAAAGTCATTGGCATTGCTACAGGTAATATTGGTTTAAAATATTGGGATTACAAAGGCAAATTTAATATTTTAAAAGCTGCGGTAATTTTTAATGCCATGATTTTAAAAGATGGGTATTTGGAAGGTTATAAAGTTGGCTTTGGAAATAAAGAAGCAAAAACATTAATGCATGATTGGTCTAAAGTGATTTTTACTGGAAATTATCGCCATATTTTACCAAAAGAATCTCTATCGAAAAATCCAGCATTATTTATCCAATTCAAACAAGATGATTTTGCCCCAATGTCTTCGACACTCGGACTAAGTCGCTATTTTTACACGCCCAAAGTGCAACAGTTAGACTTAACACAGAGTTTAAAAGGTCATCAACATAGTGTTTGGCTCAAACAACCCAAAGCTGTTGTTGAATTGATTAGATCGTTTATACGGGACTAAATCCATAAAGTACAGATATGACATAAGTCCATACCATAAGCATTGCGATGGACATGATGAACAGCATTGCTTTACGCTGCCATTGAAATGTAGCTGCCAATTGAATTCGTTGTCGTTTTTGAGCATTTTTGACTTGTGTTTTATCAAACTTTATAAAAAATACAAAGCCTGCCAATAATATGATGCCTGCACTATAAAATACAGCTGTCCATACCAAATCATATTTGGCTTGCAATAAATGCCGTGAATTTTCGTATGGTTTTATTGGTAGATCGACTTGGACTAATTGGTTATGCTCATCTAAATATTGAAATTGTTTTAATTCATATTCTCTCGTATGCTGAGGTGTCTGCGCAAAATAACGCTCATAAAAACTGACGTTTTGAATTTTATATTGCGGATGATCAAATTCATTGCAAATGTCTTGAGATAATTTAACACACTGTAATTCATAAATTTGCTTTCCATTAATAGAAAAATAAAGTCGCCTCCGATCTCCTTTCCAATCATTTTCTACATATTGTAACTGTTGCGGAATATGGTAATGAACCAAACGATATTCCCCAAAGGCAATATTTTGATAATGTTCAGCATTTGAAATTAACTTCATACCCATAAATACATTGAGCATGAAAAAGTAGAACAAGATTGCATGGAATGTTCTATTTTTATCTTTACTATAAGTCATAATTTTTTAATTTTGCAGTTTCTCAATAATTTGAAATTTAAAAATTTTAAAAATGAATTTTATCACGATGCTGATCGACAATATTTAACCACGCACGTGTTGCTGGGCTCATGGTGACAGAGGTATTCCATGCCATACTGAGTGTCCAATTTAAATTTGGCTGTGTCAAAAGCACGGTTTGATAATGTGTTTGATCTAACTGATCACAATAGATTTGAGGTAAAAGTGCAATACCCATATCAAACTCAACCATTTTTGAAATAAAGTCCCATTGTCCACTTTTACATACCACATGTGGTTCAAAGCCAACGCTTTGTGCTGCTGCGATAATCACATTATTTAAGGTAAAAGAGTCGGCATAGAGTAAAAAAGATTCCTCTTTTAGTTCAATTAGATCGACATTTTTACGATTTTTCCATTTAGCGTTTTTCGCTGACAATAAGCATAAAGGCGAGTCCAAAACAGGAATCGCTGAAAAGTTTGGTCTTAGATTTCCGAGTAAAATCCCAACATCAACTGTTTTTTCTGCAATCGCTTCCTCTACGCCGTTTGCACCTACTTCTAAAAATTTGAGTTCAATCTCTGGATATTGTTGATGAAATAATGCAATTAATGGACTGAATAAGACTGAACCTAAAGGCGGTAAGCCAATGGTGAGTTTGCCTTTTTTTAAATGATGTACATGTTGAATCGTGTCATAAATTTTTTGTTGTTCTTGCAAAATTGTGACAGCATGTTGATAAATTAATTCACCTGTATAGGTTAAATACACCTCACGTTTACGCCCTGCTTCACCCTTTTTAAATAATGCAGTCTGTAATTCATATTCTAAATGTGCGATTGCCTTACTGATTGTAGGTTGGGTCATACATAACTTCTCTGCTGCTAGTGAAAAGCTTTGTACATCTACAACTGTCCGAAAAATTTTTAAGCTTTTTAAATCCATAAATTATTCCTTTTAAGAATAATATTAATTTAATTATTCATAATTTAGCATAAAAGTGCGTAATAAAATAAGACATCTGTTCGCAACAAGCCGCATATTATGTCGCATTCACACCATTTATTTTCTAAGCTGAATTTCTCTGCAAAGTTCAGTTTTATCGGCATAGTCTTTTTACAAATTCTTTTACTACTGGTCTTCTTCGCAATGGGTGGCGTGATCAAAAACGCTTTCAATCTCCCTATTTCAGCCGCTGTTATTGGTTTAATGCTTGTACTGCTCTGTTTATTCAGCGGTATTTTAAAATTAAACTGGATTAAGACAGGTTCTGACATGATTTTGGCAGAATTAGTACTTTTCTTTATTCCTTGTTTCATCGGGCTGATGAAATACAAAGATTTATTTTTGACTGAAGGTTGGCAACTGCTGATCGCCGTGTTTATCGGAACAATTTGTGTCATGGTCTGTACAGCGTATAGCGTACATTTTGGTTTTAAACTTGAGCATAAAATTAAGCAACGGCGATTAGAGCATCAGAACAAATGGCAACATGATCAGGAGAAGCATAAATGTCTTTAATTTCCATGGTCTGTTTTGTTGGAACATTACTTGCCTACATTTTAGCCAAAAAACTGTATCGTAAATTACCTTACTTGGTTTTTTCACCTGCAATCCTTGTGCCTGTGATGATTATCCTGATTTTACTGTGTTCTCATACCACATATGAAACTTATATGCTGGACAGTCAATGGATCGTATGGATGCTCGGACCTGCCACAGTGGCTTTTGCGATTCCTATTTATGAATATCGCAAAGTGATCTACCAACATATTTTATCTATTTCAATGGGGGTGATCTTTGGCATGTTCGCAGGGATGCTCAGTGCATTTTATTTGGCAAAATTATTTCGCTTTGATCAGATGACCACGTATAGCTTAATGGCACGTTCAATCTCTACGCCTTTTGCGATGGAACTGGCGGAACATATTGGTGGCTCGGTGGAATTGGTGATTTTATTTACCATTATTACAGGACTGGTCGGAATGTGTTTTGGTGATGTGATTTTAAGAATGATTCACTTAAAATCGCACTTTGCCATGGGTGCATCTTTAGGCAATGCAGCACATGGTTTTGGCACAAGCAAAGCCTATATGCGTCATCAACAAGAAGGTGTGATTGCAAGTTTGACCATGGTACTTGCTGGTATTTTCATGGTCATTGTAGGGCCTTATTTGGTACAAATGATTTTAGTGTTTGCAGGTTGACCGGGAAAATTGAAATGACCAATCATCTACTATTTGGTTGATGTTTGGTATTTCATTAAATACAAAGCATCAAAATGTCCAATAAAAAGTTTACCAATCTCTATGTGATAGATCCTATAAAGATTTAAAATGCTGTGGACGTTCTTCTTCTATGTTTCACACAAATTTATAAGATTAAAAATAAAAACTTAAAATCACAAAACACAACAAAGTGGCTGTTTCTAAAATTTCAATGCTTGCCCCGACAGTATCTCCCGTAATCCCTGCAATACGTTGTATAAATTTATGCCGTAAATAATATAAACTGAATAGAAATACAAAACTGATGACAAGACCAAGCCATGAAAAAACCAAAGGAAAACTTAAACACACCACAATAAGCAAAACAGCCGTTTTTTGCGGAATAAATTCTGCCAATGCCGAACCCAAACCATTTTTTCTCACATAAGGCGTGGTCAGAAATAAAATCAGAGGTGCAATACGTCCAAGGACTGGAAATATAAGCAAAGCGAGTAACATTTTTTGTTGCAGTAACACATAAATTGCAGACCCCTTCAACAAACAAATCATCACTAAACTTAAAACGCCAATCGGGCCACAATTTGGATCTTTCATAATGGCTAAAGTACGTGCTTGATCACCAAAACCACCGACCCACGCATCAGCAGTATCCGCCAAACCGTCTAAATGCAATCCGCCTGTCAACCAAATCCATGTACACAACACGATAGAAGTCAATAAAATGATTGGTAAGCTTTGAAATAATATCGCTATCGCCCATAAAATAGCACCAATTAATAAACCCACAACGGGATAAAACAACAATGATTGTCCATTTTGCTGTGGGCTGGGCATCGCTTTTAACTGAATAGGAAAGGTTGTTAAAAACTGCAATGCAATTAAAAAAGGGGTCATGTTAAAGTTCTTTACTGTTTAAAGTATCTGATAAATAAAGTATTGAGTTTTGTTCAATATCGATTTCAAAGCGATGCAATGTGCCTAATTCAGCCGACAACGTTAAAATTTCATCTAAGTTTTTTTGTGCTGCAAGACATTTTAATAATTTAATGACTCCACCGTGTGTGACCAATAAAACTCGTTGCCAATGCTGTTGCTGCATTGCATGTTGTATATTTTTCAATGCTGTGCAAATTCTTAAATAAAACTGCTGCATTGTTTCTGCATTGGGCGGTGTATATTGCGTTGGGCTTTGCCAAAATAAACTCAATTCATTTGGAAAATTTTCATAAATCCATTGTGTTGATTTTGCTTCCCAATCTCCAAAATGCATCTCTTGTAAATTCGGTTCGATTCGTAAGCTTTTGCCGTACTGCGCACTTAATTGTTCAGCAAATAACTGACAACGCTGTAATGGTGAACTATAAATTGCCCGCCACGGAACGCCGTGTGAAGATTGATCTAAAAAATCCTGAACCGTCGTCTGCATTTGCAATTGTCCCTGTTCAGTTAAGGCATCATCGGTCGAACCTCTGAGCGTATGACTCAATGTGGTTTCACCATGCCGAAGTAAATCAATCTCCACGATCATTGCATCATCCTACAAATTCAACATAAACTTAATCGGAAGCTTAAATTTTTTCACCGATGACGGCAGCTTCTGCAAAAGTTGCCATATTATTATGTAAACTACAGGCAAGTTTAATCACTCCCAAAGATGCACCGGCCCCGCTGCCTTCACCTAAACGTAAATTTAATTTCAATAAAGGTTCAGCATTGAGTTCTTGCAATAAACGTTGATGCCCATATTCTGCCGATTGATGCCCAAATAACATCCATTGACGTACATCAGGGTTTAAACGCACGGCGATTAAAGCCGAAACACTACTAATAAAACCATCGACCACCACAGGTAAACCGACTTGTGCACAACGAATATAAGCACCTGTCATCGCAGCGATTTCTAAGCCACCCACCGCACAAAGTGCCTTAAACACATCACCATTCACATCCTTTTTATGGAGTTCAAGCGCTTGATGAATGATATTTTTCTTATGTTCTAATTGTTCTGCACGAATACCTGTGCCGACACCTGTTAACTTCTCAGGCGATTCATTTAATAAAAAACATGCAACCGCAGACGCCGAACAAGTATTTCCAATGCCCATTTCACCTGCGACATAAATTGAAGCATTTTGTGTAAATGCTTGGTCAACACTATCTTTCCCGAGTTGCATCGCTGCGTGGCATTGTGCTTCAGTCATCGCAACTGTTTTGGCAAAGTTTGCAGTACCTTCAGCGATACAATGTTGTTCAACACCTTGGTACTCGTAGCTTTCGCCTACAGAGCCACAGTCAATGACTTGTAGTTTTGCATTATATTCTTTTGCAATCACGCTAATACATGCGCCACCTGTAGCGAAATTTTGTAACATCTGTCGTGTCACGGCTTGTGGATATGCAGAAATATTTTCTTCCATTACCCCATGATCACCTGCAAAAATACAAATCCAAGGAAAATCCACATTGGGTTTAGCTTGACCTTGTAAACTCGCCAATTGCACAGCAATATTTTCTAAGGTAGAAAGTGAACCTGTAGGTTTAGTCAATTGTAATTGACGTTGTTCCGCCTCTTGTTTCGTTGCAACATTTGGGCTTTTACATGCATCTAACCACCAATTCATTCTTTCTCTCCTTTTAAATACATGGGAAAACCTGCGACACAAAAAATCACTTGATCGGCAATTTTTCCGAGTTGTTGATGTAAACGACCTGATTCATCTACAAATTTACGGCTCACTTCACCCATCGGCACGACACCAAGCCCTGTTTCATTACTGACTAAAATAATGTGTGCCTGTAAAGTGGGTAATATTTTTAATAACTTTTCACATTCTTGCATTTGTAATTCAGCATGTTGAAATTCCTGTGAATTTTCATCTTGCTTTAACAACAAATTGGTCATCCACAACGTTAAACAATCCACTAAAATCACATGCTCGGGCTGATCTATTTTTTCTAATAAATCTGCCAAATAAATGGGTTCTTCCAGCACAGTCCAATCCGTTGGTCGCTGATTTTGATGATGCTCAATTCGTGATTGCATTTCTGCATCCCATGCCTGCGCTGTTGCAATATAAGTCACGTCCAAAGCAGAGCATTGAGCCAATTGTTCTGCCAAACGACTTTTGCCTGAACGTGCACCACCTAAAATAAGTCGAATCATAGTTGACCTAAATGTATTTGTTGATGGGCATATAACTGCCCTTGGATCATTTTGGCTTTGTAGTAACCAAATGTTAAATGCTCGATGTGAATTTCAAAATGCTTTTGATGAATCTTTTCAATTGTTTGAAAGATCTCTGAGGAATGATAGGCTTGGTTGTAAAGTCCTAAAGTAATATGTGGTAGATATTGTAAAGGTGCTATTTCATGATGCGTTTTTGAAAATAAATTTCTAATATTACTTAGGCTATTTTCAAAATCAAAAATTTCAATAAATAAGGCACTATCAAAACTTTGCAGATTGCCTGTTAATATTTTAAAACTTTGAAATTGCTGTTGAATGATGTATTGAACCTGTTGTTTAAATTGCGCAATTGAAAAATCATCATTTAAAATAGGTTGTTTTTCCGTTAAAAATCCACAAACAAATAAGGTAATATGGAACTGACGAATATTAGGTTGAAATAAAAAATTTGAAAAATATTTTCTTAGGCTATTTAGATATTCTAATAAAGTCGGCTCTGTAATTTCGATATACCATAACGCATAATCTTCCCTGCCCTGATGCCATTCGGCATAGTCATGGGAAAGCGTAGGAATGGCATAGGATAAAGGTTGTAGTAGCACGATGATTTTTACATAAATGAATAATGCTATTAGAACATAAATTTAAATAATTACTACGCATCATCATTGAGTAATCTTCAACTTAAAACTGAATAATCTTCACATTAGGTTAAATTCTAAGCTTGGCTTTCATGTCTGGTGCTTGCTTTAAATTTTACGTCATACAATGCTAAATTTATAACAACTTGCAACGATTTTCATGTACGAGTATGCTTAGGCTATTTAGACTATATTGCATGATATTAATCTCCTCTTACTCACAAGCGCCAATGCAAAGTATGGATCAAAAACTATGGTCACAGTACCTTAATCTATTGAAACTTATATAAAATTATCATATGGATATATTTATATTTAAATTGCATAAAAATAATATACCTTATAAAAAAAACTTAAGATTAATCAGAAATAAATATGAAAGTATTCGTGTTAGGATGGAGCTTGCAATAGAATAGCCCGATTCGTTTACGATATGCATGTATTCGATTATGCACATGAGGCAATATTAGGAGTTTCTGATCTTTATGAGTCAGAGTTTTCAAATTGATGCAATGCGAGCATCTGCCACCGATGTGGTTTCAATTTTAAAATCCTTAGCGAATACCGATCGCTTATTGATTTTATGTCATTTGGTTCAACAAGAACTAAATGTTTCGCAAATCGAGCAACATACTCAAATTACCCAACCAACGTTGTCACAACAACTGATGATGTTGCGTAAAAGTGATATGGTCAGCACTCGACGTGATGGTAAACAAATTTATTATTCAATTAAAGATCCAAAGCTAAGTCTTGTTTTAAATACACTTTATGACTTGTATTGTCCTCAGTGATTTTTAATCTGTAGTCAGATCAACTTTGAATAAATTGAAAATCAAGCATTTAAAGTTGATCAAAATTTGTATTTTAAAATGGGACTATAATTCTTAGCATTTTTTCTGCATAATATATATAAAAATATGATATAGATTTTTATGCCTAAATCTCAATCTAAGTTAAATGCTATCATCCCTGCTTGGCAGTGGCTGCAACATTATAATGCTCCTTTTTTTAAAGCAGATTTACTTGCAGCACTCATTGTCATTGCAATGCTTGTTCCGCAAGGTATGGCATATGCCATGGTAGCTGGTTTACCACCGATCACAGGTTTGTATGCCAGTATCTTACCGATGATTGTGTATGCTATTGTCGGTGGTAGTCCAACATTGTCGATTGGTCCTGTCGCACTGATTTCAATGATGACATTTGCGACCTTACAACCCTTGTATGAAGTAGGTTCACCTGTTTATATTCAAGCAGCGTGTTTATTGGCAGTCTTGGTCGGAGTTTTATCGACTTTATTGGGAATCTTGCGTTTCGGTTTTTTAATTCGGCTAATTAGTCATCCTGTCATCAAAAGTTTTATTATTGCCTCTGCTGTTTTGATTGCACTAAGTCAACTTAAATTTTTAGTCAATTTACCGTTACAATCGGGCAATGTCGTTGAATTTGTAATTTCTGCTGCCGAATATATTTCATTGATTCATTTTCCGAGTTTAATCTTTGGTGGCTTTGCCATTTTACTCTTAATTTACGCCCCTAAAATCATTGGTTTTTCTTTAGCAAAATTAGATAAAAATAGCATTATTTTTATCAATAAATCATTGCCATTATTACTGGTATTTTTTTCGATTGCACTGGTACAGCTTTTAAACCTTGATCAGTTTGGTATCAAAACTGTAGGGGAAATTCCTTCGGGTATTCCCCCACTCTCAATGCCATTTTGGTCTTGGGATTTGGTGATGCAACTATTACCGGGTGCCGCGATGATTACGATGGTCAGTTTTGTTGAATCTATTTCGATCGCTCAAGCGACCGCATTTCAAAAAAGAAGTGAACTCAACAGTAACCAAGAATTGGTCGCTTTAGGTTTAGCAAACCTAAGCGCTGGTTTTAGTTCATCTTTTCCTGTAACAGGTAGTTTGTCACGTACAGTAGTGAATGCTGATGCAGGCGCTAAAACGCCGATGGCAGGAGTTTTTTCCTCTCTATTGATTGTTATCGTTAGTTTGTATTTCACAGGTGTTTTCAAAGCCTTACCTTTGGCTGTGCTTGCCGCAACCATTATTGTTTCAATTTGGAAATTGGTTGAATTTAAGCCTTTTATTGAAGCTTGGCGTTATTCTAAAGCCGATGGTATTGCAATGTGGGTAACTTTTTTTGGCGTACTGTGTATTGACATTTCAACAGGTTTAATTATTGGTATTGTTTCAACCTTTATATTATTGCTTTGGCGAATCAGTCGTCCACATATTGCTGTAATTGGTTTAGTTGAAGGAACACAACATTTTCGTAATATTTCACGACATGAAGTTGTGACCAGTGCCAATATTATTTCGATTCGTATTGATGAAAATTTAACATTTTTAAATGCCAATACCTTAAAAGAATTTATTATTGCCGAAGTCAGTAAAAATCAGCATTTACATCATGTTGTAATCAATTGCTCAAGTATCAGTAATATTGACATCAGCGCTTTAGAAGCCCTCGAGGATATTAATGCTGAACTTGCTAAACTCGAAATTAAATTGCATCTATCTGAAATTAAAGGCCCAGTGATGGATCGTTTGAAGGTGTCAAATTTATTGGACGAACTTAGTGGAAATATCTATTTAACCCATTATCAAGCAATGCATGAATTGGATGCACAAACCTTTAATTCATTTTAATTTTTCTTTATTGGTGAATCAATAAACTGCTACAATTTCTCATTTTCAAAAAATTATATATTTTTTAGTATCTTATTTTTTATGTGAAATTGTTTCATTCTCCAAGCACTTTTAGGTATAGAATAGTCGGCTTGTTTATTGATTTTAGTCCAGTTTAAGGCAACTCAGGTTTTAATATGTTCGCTGCCCTAGCACGTTTAAGTTTAGTCACACGTATTCTTATTGCCATCATACTTGGTTTTATAGTTGCATATCTTTTCCCTAATTCTGCTGGATACGTCAGTATTTTAGGTGATATTTTCATTAAGGCATTAAAGTCAGTTGCCCCGATTTTAGTCTTTGTTTTAGTGATGTCGTCCATCGCTAATTTCAAAGTAGGACAAAGTAACCGTCAATTAAAACCTATTTTGATGCTTTACGCTGTGGGCATGCTATTAGCAGCATTCAGCTCTGTTTTTGCGAGTATCGTGTTTCCAAGTACCTTGGTTTTTACAAGTGCTAGTGATATTGCATTACAACCACCTGGTAGCGTAGCTGAAGTCTTGAAAA
Source organism: Acinetobacter sp. 251-1 (assembly GCF_030329305.1). Taxonomy (NCBI): domain Bacteria; kingdom Pseudomonadati; phylum Pseudomonadota; class Gammaproteobacteria; order Moraxellales; family Moraxellaceae; genus Acinetobacter; species Acinetobacter sp. 251-1. Next base: position 115,749 of record NZ_JACANS010000004.1, read on the forward strand.
ATTTATTGTTAAGCTTTATTACCAACCCAGTCACTGCACTTTCTGAAGCAAACTTCATTGGAATTCTTGCTTGGGCAGTTGGTTTAGGTGCTGCATTACGTCATGGTTCTGATACAACAAAACAAGTCATTACTGATGTTGCTGATGCAATTAATTCGATCATTCGTATCGTGATTAACCTTGCACCGATTGGTATTTTTGGTTTGGTCGTCGCAACGTTTGCACAAGCTGGTTTAGAAACCTTAGAAAATTATGCGCATTTAATTGCAGTACTTGTGGCAACCATGTTCTTTGTCGCATTGGTTATTAACCCATTATTGGTTGCAATTGTAATGCGCCGTAATCCTTATCCTTTGGTCTTTAAATGTCTAAAAGAAAGTGGGATTACCGCATTTTTCACACGTAGTTCTGCAGCAAATATCCCTGTAAATTTAGACCTTGCAAAACGTTTAGGTGTAAATGAAGCGACTGCAAGTGTTGCCATTCCTTTGGGTGCAACTATTAACATGGCAGGTGCAGCAGTGACCATTACTGTTTTAACCTTAGCAGCTGTAAATACTTTAGGTATTCATGTTGATCTGGTGACTATGGTGATTTTATCCGTGGTTGCGGTAGTGACTGCATGTGGTGCATCAGGCGTTGCAGGGGGATCTTTATTACTCATTCCTGTGGCATGTGGCTTATTTGGTATTCCGAGTGAAATCGCTATGCAAGTGGTTGCTATCGGTATGGTGATTAGCGTGTTACAAGATTCAACTGAAACCGCGCTAAACTCTTCGACCGATGTATTATTTACTGCTGCTGTAGACCTTGCTAAAAAATAATCTCATTCTATACTGAATCAAATCAAGATTTGATTCAGTTAGTTTAATGCCTTTTCAACAGCTCCCTCTTTGGATTCAACTTGGTGCTTTCATGCTTGCATTAAATGCGGGCATGATCAATGTGATTGGATTAATCACTTTACTGCATCAATCTGTTTCGCATATGACAGGCAATGCCAGTATGTTGGCAATCAGCATCATACATGGTGATGTGCCTAATATCATTTTCCTTATTTTAGTGATTCTGAGCTATGTATTGGGCTCAAGCTATAGTGGTTTTATTTTAGGTAATAGTCACTTTCAAATGGGGCGACGTTATGGATTACCATTAAGCTTAGTTGCATTATTTATTGTGCTCAGTTGGTATTTTATTAAGGATTATCCACGCTATGGACTCCTTTGGGCATGTGCTGCAATGGGGATCCAAAATGCTATGGTGAGCCATTATCAGGGTGCGATTATTCGGACTACACATCTTTCTGGCGTTTTAACTGACCTAGGGCTTGCCTTAGGCTATTTATTTCGTGGGCTTTATGTTGAAAAAAAGCGCATTATTTTACATTTACTGATTTTATTTGGATTTATCTTCGGTGGAGTAATTGCCACAGGAGTCTATCCTTATTTAAAATTAAACACCTTTCTAATGCCAGCACTACTCAGTTTTAGTTTAAGTTGCATTTATTGGGTTATTTATTTTCGTATTCATTATCTTACAAAGTGATGGTAGGTTGTTCACATGGTTAAAAATGCTTTAGCAGCTCAATTATTAAAAGCGGGCTTAGTCGATAATAAAAAGGCAAAAAAGTTGTCGAAACAAGCACAACATGAACAGCGTACGGGTCAAAACAATGACGCTGAAATAAAAGCCAAAATTGAGCAAGATAAGCAAGAAAAACTTGCAAAAGATCAAGCACTCAACCAAGAAAAACAACGTATTTTAGATGAAAAAGCCCTCGTTGCTGCGATTATTCAAATGATTGCACAACACAAAATTAAAGACACTGATGGTGATATCAGCTATCAATTTATTGATGATGGCAAAATCAAAAAAGTCTATATTCATCAACAAGTTTATAATGCTCTTGTATCGGGTAGCTTAGTGATTGCCAAAGAAAATAATAGCTATGCATTGTTACCCAAAGCTTTAGCAGACCGTATTAATGAAAAAATGACAGGATTTATTATTGTCAATAACGCCGAAAATAATCAACAAACCACTGATGAAGAAGACCCATATGCAGCTTATGTCATTCCTGATGATTTAATGTGGTAATACCCACATGAATACAATTTTTATGCAAATTGACGCTTGCGAAATAAATTGCTCAATATAGTACCTTGCTCTGTATTGTTAATAATCAGTACACCCACCGCATATATGGTGGGTGTACTTTTTCGAGTATATGCATCGCAGAGATTATTATCGTTCAATTTAGGTCGTACTTAATTACGCACTCATGTTTGGCTTGTAAATGACCAGGATGCCTTTGTTTTAAGATTTTTTAAAATTGGGTATTGTTTTGATGATAAGTAACTGTTAAATATTACAAACTTGAATAAACATGATGAAACTTTTTACCCAACTCATTGTTAGCGTCATTCTATTTCTGGCCAATCAAACAATGTATAGGCACAAAGGGTTACAAAATAGATCGCACATCCTAATCCACCACAAATAATAAATTGAGGACAATATAATGGCTAAATCAAGAATCCAAATTAACGCAGATAGTGATGCAAATAGAGGTTTTGTAAGTAAATCATATAAATTACACACATCAACAGTTCAGCATATTAAAGACCTATCCTGCGAGCTAAATAGATCACAGGGTCAAATCATTGCTGAAGCATTAAAATGCTATGTAGCACATGTAAAAAAGCCTAATTAATCGGGCTTTTTTTACATAATGCCTTTTATAAGCCAAAATAGAAAAACCCGCTTTTTAAGGCGGGTTTAATTCATCAACTTGGACGTTGATGTGTAAAACATGACACAATAAGACCAGGGAAAATCTTTATGGCTTTGTTTTAACAAAAGATATTATCACTAAAATTTACTTTGAATTATTTATCATTTTCAGCCATTTTTATATCATTTTCTGACAATTTAGATGGCTTTGCTGCACAAAACACCTGTTCTGTCATTCCTGAATCAATTAAAGATTGCTTTTGTCGATCTAAAAATTGATTAGCAACCATTAACATCACACTTGCTGTTTCTAATTGAAGGTTATCTTTTGATAACGCAGCAATGTACTCATAAGCCTCTAAACGACTACAAAATGCTTGCCTTTGCGCAGTTGCATCTGCATTTTCAGACTGATCCAATATCTTTTTGGTTGCATTCACTTGATTGGTAAAATGCGTTATCAATTGATTATACTGTTGCTGTGTTAATGACTGATTCGCTAAAGTTTGCACGTCTTGTGCAGCGAGTGAACTGGTAAACAATATTCCACAAATACAAAATATTTGTGTCAAAACAATTGATAAATATTTGTTTTTTATTCGATTAAAATGCATCAGCTTTCCAAACATCTTCATAGTCATCCGCATCGATCATGAAGCGAAACCCCTGCTCCAATGCTAAATATGGAATTGCATCTGGAAAAATATCTTCTAGCTCTTTCACAGTCACCAATTCAAAGTCATCTTGCTCAGCAGCTAACTCTCCACCATAAATAAACCATGCAACTTGATTCTCATCAGGTGCTTTACGTAAACCTACAATCGGTTCTTGGTTTAAGGTATGTTTGGCAATCGCAATCACATCTGTTTCATTTACTTTGATATAACGAGAATCAAATTCTTCACATACCAATTTTTGTTCTTCAATAAAATCTTGCAACATAATATTTTACATCAATCTGTTAGATTTCAAATTTTAAGCATTTCATGCTCAATGCACAATGCAACTTGATGAAATAAAAATAGCAAAACCCCGAACATTCGGGGCTTTGCATCATTTAAGGACGATATTGAACAGTTATTGCTGTTGATTATGTTTCTGTTGATCATTTTGTTGGTTTGGTTGATTAGATTGTTGTTGCTGTTGACGATTTTGTTGGTTCGGTTGATTAGATTGTTGTTGCTGTTGACGATTTTGTTGATTCGATTGATTAGATTGTTGTTGCTGTTGATCATTTTGTTGGTTCGATTGATTTTGTTGATTAGCCATTTTCATCATCTTCCTTTGCAATTTTGGGGAATGCCGTATAAACAACGACAAAACTTACTTTAAGACGCTTTTAGATTTGAACAAGCTGATAGATGTATCATTTTTAAACAATGTAAAGCTTAAAATATAAGCCCTTCAAATGTTGATGACTTTTAAATGACATAATTACTTTGGTTACCCAATCTAGCCAAATGTTATTATTTCTTTACATCATTTTATTTGATTGACATTTTATTCGGCAAATAAAGTACAAAAAATAGGCTTAATTTTTATCTTGCTCAACATTTTTATCATAGAAAGAAATGTAATCCTGCATGATATGGAAGTTTTGCCAATCCTATAATTTTTCTTGGTCTGATTGACTGTTCATTTGTCATACACAGATTGAGCAATTCGGTCAATCTCATGCCGAATTTACAGACAATACAATGAATAACCAAGTTGTAGAAAAATAAGTAAATCACTCCGCTTTTTCAGCTATTTAGGTGCCACCATGCTGGCTTTTATTGTTTTCTGACAATCAAAAAAATCAGCGCAAATTTCTTAATAAATCACTTTATCTTAAGAATCTCAGTATTTTTCAATCCATTAAAATTTACTGAACAAGATATTCTATAAAACCTTATCTAAACCTCTCATAAAACAAATAAAAATTAAATATTTAGATAAATAAAAAATCAATCAACTCAAATTTATAGAACAAACTGTGATGTATACAAAATGATGATCAACTCTATTTTTAAAGTTCATAGTTGAATATCATCTCTATAAATAACAATTTGGTATTGATAAAAACACATCAGAACTTTAGACCTATTAAATTTTAGAAGATCAGAAACCATCTAGAAAACTACAAAAGCACACTTCTTTGGGCTATAGTTACATAAATCACATCAACAGTTTTGGTCAATTCGGTTTAAACTCATTCAAAAATAAAAAATAAAAAATTTGTCATATTTTAACATTGTTATTTAGTCGCAAAGTTCTCAATATATAGCGCATAGTCGGTATCTAATTTCTACACCAATTAAAAGAAATTATAAAATACATGTAGAAAATTATGCCATAATACGCAAACTTTGTAGCGATCTTGCAAAGATTTTTTGCAACTTTCAAATTGGAGCAGGCTCAATGAGTTCGACCATTTTGGTCATTCACGGACCAAACTTAAACTTGCTAGGAAAGCGCGAACCAGAAGTCTATGGTCACCTTACTTTAGAAGATATTAATCAGCAACTCACTGCACAAGCCCAGCAGTCTCATATTCAGTTAGAAACTTTCCAAAGTAATTGGGAAGGCGCAATCGTTGATCGTATTCATCAAGCACAACAAGATGGTGTGCAATTCATCATTATTAATCCTGCTGCGCTTACGCATACCTCAGTTGCTCTACGTGATGCCCTACTTGGCGTTGCCTTACCCTTTATTGAAGTTCATTTGTCGAATGTTCATGCACGAGAATCATTTCGACATCACTCCTATTTATCTGATAAAGCCGTTGGCGTGATCTGTGGTCTTGGTGCAAAAGGTTATTCTTTTGCATTGAACTATGCGATCGAAAAAATTCAACCTTCAACTCATTCATAACATTAGGAATACGAATCCATGGATATTCGCAAAATCAAAAAGCTCATCGATTTGATGATCGAATCCGACCTTCAGGCAATTGAGGTTAAAGAAGGAGATCAATCGATTGCATTGACGCGTCGTAATCCTGTTGTTGCTGGCGTTGCTCCTGTTTCAGCTCCTGCTATTGAAGCACCAGTTGTTAAAGCTGCTGCACGTGGTGCTGTAGAAACTTCTCCTATGGTGGGTGTATTTTATGCGGCACCGAATCCAGGAGAGCCTCCATTTGTCAATGTTGGTCAAACGATTTCTGCAGGTGAAACTTTAGGGATCATCGAAGCAATGAAAATCATGAACCCAATCGAAGCAACACAAAGCGGCGTGATTGAAGAAATTTTAGTTAAAAATGGTGATGTAATCCAATTCGGTCAACCTTTATTCCGCTACCGCGCGTAATCGCTAGGGGGTTGATATGTTGCAAAAAGTTTTAATTGCAAACCGAGGTGAAATTGCGCTTCGCATCACGCGTGCTTGCAAAACTTTAGGGATCAAAACTGTTGGTATTTATTCTGATGCTGACAAAGATTTAATGCATTTACGCTTTGTTGATGAAGCGGTATGTATTGGTCCAGGCGCAAGCAGTGAAAGCTACTTAAATATTCCCGCGATTATTACAGCAGCAGAAATCACAGGCGCAGATGCCATCCATCCGGGTTATGGTTTCTTATCTGAAAATGCTGAATTTGCTGAAATTGTAGAAAGTTCAGGTTTTATTTTCATTGGTCCACGTCCTGAACATATTCGCCTCATGGGGAATAAAGTTTCAGCGATTATGGCAATGCGTAAAGCAGGTGTTCCAACTGTACCAGGTTCTGCTCATGCTGTCACACCAACCAATGCTTTAGCTGAAGCCAAAGAAATTGGCTTTCCATTGATCGTCAAAGCTGCCTCAGGTGGTGGTGGTCGTGGTATGCGTATTGTAGAACGTGTCGACACACTTCTTGAATCTGTACAAGCTGCTCAACGTGATGCAGAAATGTGGTTCGGTGATGATACGGTTTATATGGAACGTTTCCTACAAAAACCACGTCATGTCGAAGTACAGGTCTTAGCAGACGGTAATGGTCATGCTGTACACCTTTATGACCGTGACTGCTCTTTACAACGTCGTCACCAAAAAGTACTTGAAGAAGCACCTGCTCCAGGCTTGCCTGAGGAAGCTCGCGCACACATTTTAGAAGCCTGTGTAAATGCGTGTAAACTCATGCAATACCGTGGTGCTGGTACTTTTGAATTCTTATTTGAAGACGGTGAATTCTTCTTTATTGAAATGAATACGCGTGTTCAAGTTGAGCATCCTGTTTCTGAACAAGTGACAGGCATCGATATTATTGAACAACAACTCCGTATTGCTGCGGGGCTTGGGCTAAACCTTCAACAAGAAGATATTCAAATCAAAGGTCATGCTATTGAATGTCGTATCAATGCAGAAGATCCTTCAACTTTCTTACCATCACCAGGTAAAATTGAAAGTTTTTATGCGCCAGGTGGTGCAGGGATTCGTTTAGATTCTCATATTTATCAAGGTTATAGTATTCCACCTTATTATGACTCAATGATTGCTAAACTTATTTCATATGGTAAAGATCGTGATACTGCGATTGCACGTATGAAACAAGCTTTAGATGAGATGATTTTGACAGGCATCAAAACCAATATTCCATTGCATAAAGATTTGATTCTAGAAGATAAAAAATTCTGTCAACAAGCTATGGATATTCATTACCTTGAAAAACACTTACTTAAGCAAGTTCAAGGTCATGAAAATGATGCTTGATAGCAGTATTTAAGCAATAAAAAAACCTCTGTAAAATCAGAGGTTTTTTATTATCAATTGTACTTGTTCAATTTTAGTTTCGATCTTCATTTCTAAGGCAAAACACGATTCAATGTCGCAAAGCACTGATCTGCTTTTTCTGAAGCACAAAAATTAATCGTATTACTATTTTGCCAACGTACAAAATACTGCGAAACTTCACCTGCTTGATTTTCCTGTCGCCCTGAGCAATCCACTTCATTATTCTCATACTTAATTTGCATGATCAATGCAGGTAATTTCTCCTGAGTATTATCAGGCGAAGCTTGATAGTCATAGAGCCCCGCTGACCATTCTTTGCCACTATTGACAACAACTTCATTTCCACCACGGAAGTTATAATATTCAACACATTTTTTATTATTTGGAATCTGCATTCCCCATAAGCCTAAAATTTCTGGACGTGTGGAAATACGAATCGTATTCTCAGCCAAAGTACTTTTTTCAGCTCCCACTGGTGCTGCTTTCGCAGTCGTTTCAGCAAAGCTTAAAGGTGATGCGCTTAACAACAAAGAAATGCATAATAATGTTTTTTTCATACTTAAATGTATATTACAGTGTGTTCCTATTTAAACTAACATATTTAATTAATAATGCATGTAAAAATAACCATATATGAACAATTTTTCTTTTTTGACAAAATTTTCTATTGATAAAAAATATACTTTTTCACTTTACAAAATATCGAATTCATATATAAAAATTGCCATTTATGTGAAATACTTTAATACATGTAAATGAGGTCATAAAAACAAAGTGCTTTGCAACATTTAGCAATATATAGGATCTTGAATTGTCTATATTTATTCATCAATCAGCACAATCTCTATCTAACAACTTCCGTGCCTTTGCAATTGTCATGGGAATTATTTTCGTCTGTGCACTCATTGGAATTTTAGGACGACCATTATTTTTCCTCGCGATTTTTTGGCCAGCAAACGCTGTATTACTAGGGCTGTTTTTGCGTTTTCCAACATTACGCAATATCGGTGGATGGTTAGGAGCTTTTTGTGGCTTTATGCTTGCAGATCTCATGACAGGCAATTATTTCGTCCTTACTGTTTTTCTCACCATTTCTAATATGCTTCATGCAGTATGTACTTTGACTCTATTACATTTTTTCAAACTTGATTTTAAACAATACAATAAAGGTTTAACTTTCCTTTTTCTTTTTCTTATCTCTGCCTTTGGCGGCTGTTTAGCGGCCGCTAGTTTCGCTGCACTGACCATTCCTCATGTACCCAACACATTTATGAAGCCTGAGCGCGTATGGACAGATTTTGGTATGTGGTGGACAGGTGAAATCATTAATGTGATTGCATTTTTACCTATTTTACTCGCCATTCCTGATATTCAAACTTTTAAAAATTATTGGCATAAACAACAGCTAGCCCCTATCCAAATCAACACAATGATGCCTTTACTTGCAATTATTGGTTCAGTAATTTTGACCCACTTTTTTGTCGGTCCCGGTGCCATTATGTTTCCCATTGCAGCTTTAATTTGGGCTGCATTAACGTATAATTTATTCTTTATTGCGATCATTAACTGCATTGTCTGTATGATGCTCTATAATTCTTTAACAGAATACTATATTGCACAGTCTCCAAATGCTTATCTTGCGACCACAATTTCAGTGCGTATTGGGTTAATGATGCTCGCACTGGGGCCACTCACCCTCACAATCATCAGTCTAAATCGACAGAAACTCTATCATCAAATTTTATACCTTGCCAACCATGATGGACTCACCACCACCATGAACCGTCGTTTCTTTTATGAAGAAAGTGAACGTACCGTTACAACAACCCCACAAAAAAAACAGGCGCAGACTGTAACGATTTTATTATTGGATCTAGACCATTTCAAAAAAATTAATGACACTTATGGACACCATACGGGAGACTTAGTATTACAAGAGTTTAGTCGTCAAGTACGCGAACAAATTCGCAGCCATGATTTATTTGGTCGTCTAGGTGGAGAGGAATTTGCGATTCTACTCAAGGATATGACTTTACAACAGAGTATTCAAATGGCGCAAAGAATTTGCAATAAGGTTTTTGCAACACCGATTTATTTGGAAACAGGTGAATGTCTAAATATCAGTGTAAGCATTGGATTAAGCTATCAAACTCTCCCTTATTGTGTTCCTTTTCAACAACTGATTAAACGTGCGGATGAAGCACTTTATCAAGCCAAGGAAAAAGGTCGTAATCAACTCTGTTTAGAGAATGCATTGCAAAAACCAACGGATCGCTTACACGCACAGTTTTGATTCATTAGCATAATATATTTAAAGATTAAGATAATATTTTCTTAATATATTCAATATGATGATTTAGAATTCGCTTATAAAACATATATACATTAATCACGTGATCCTATACAGTGATTAGCAGAACTATCAATGTATCACACATAAATGCAAGCTCATTGTCATTACATTGTATACATAATAACAATACAATGTGCAAAAATTCTTCTAGAAAATCTTTATAAGTACCCCATTTTACTAAAAAATCTACATCACAAAGAGCAAGATATTGTCATTTTTTTTGATTGAGTATATGCCTCAATAGATTGATTGATTAAAAAAAATTATAGATAGCGCTATTTATGTTTAGATAAAAGAGTAAATTATGATGAATGCTCCGCCTTGTGTTCAACCACTTTGGGTAAAGCTTGTAGAAATAAAAATCCTAAAATGGTTGTACAACCTGCGATTATAAACACCCACTGACCTGACCATTGCTGCCAAAAATGTCCCGCCAGCACACTGCCACTTGCTACCCCTAAACCCCACATCGTGCTATATAATGCCTGTCCTCGCCCTTGCTGCCCCAAACTAAAGTTTTGGAAAATAATGCGCATCGCAATCACATGAAAAAGACCAAAACTAAAAGCATGAAAAGTCTGTGCAATAAACTGTGCAACAAATATTTCAGGGAATAACCCTACCACAATAAAACGCGATCCTGTCATGATCAAACATAGACTGATCAAAAACCGCCACGAAAATTTATTAAGAAACAATGCCGAATAAGCAAACATGATAATTTCAGCAATCACACCAACTGACCATAACAATCCAATTTCTGTCGTGCTGAAACCTGACTGTTTTAAAAAATTGCTATAAAAACTATAAAATGGCGCTTGTGCGAACAGCATAATGAATTCGATACTAAAAAATGCAGCCACAACAGGTCGTTTTAAGATCGGCAATAAAGGCTCAAGCTGTGTTTGTGATTGAGGTGCATGACGCGGTTCTTTAATGGTAAAAGACCAAAGAAATGCCGTAAATGCAATGCATAACAACATAATTGGCAACATTGAAATTGAAACAATTTCCAATAACAGACCAATACTAAAAACCCCAACAATAAAACCAACCGATCCCCATTTACGCACTTTACCGTACAATTCTGCTCTTTTTTCACCTAACCAAAATAAGGTAACACCTTCAAATTGTGCCAAAATCGCATTTTGAAAAAAGCTAAAAATCAGCATGAGTAAAGCTATTGACTGAAAATTATTGGGAATAATAAAAATCAGTAACCAAATGACAGCTTCCATCCATGTTGCAATACGGACTAAAAGCATACGTTTACCTGATTTATCTGCAATCCATCCCCAAATAAAAGGTGCAAAAAATCGGGTAATAATAGCGATGGAAGACAAAATTCCTATTTCATTAAAATCAAAGCCTTGATCTTGTAGGTATAAACTCCAATAAGGCATGAATGTACCAACAATCGAATAGTAGAAAAAATAAAAAGCACCAAGTTTGTGTTGGATTGGCATTGGTTGCATTCAGTTGTAAACCTTTGTATTTACAATTAATTATAAAAATAATAGTTGTATACATATGCACTTAAATGCATTGGATTGTAATTCAACAATCTACAAATCAGTCTATAAATCATAAAATTATTTAGTTTTCAGACTGATAAATACGCATACAAAAACAATCATTTTGGGAGAGTAGCCTTATTATAGTTAAAATATTTACTTTTATTCAAAATCAAATCTAAATTATGATCTACTATCTAAAACAATCTCTCACCGTGCAAGTGAAGAAAATACTTAAGTCCATAAAGTAAACTTTAAGCTACCTATACGGCAGTGAACGCCCCCGATGCTTACATGACTAATCTCATGGATTTCTAAGCTGCCTATACGGCAGTGAACGACGAGTACAACCGTCATCGGGAACTTTTGGTTTTCTAAGCTGCCTATACGGCAGTGAACTGCTAAATCCTCTATTAATAAATAGGCTTCACTTTTCTAAGCTGCCTATACGGCAGTGAACCAATAAAAGCACCAAAACCCAAAAGACCCGCATTTCTAAGCTGCCTATACGGCAGTGAACTAGCGGCAGACCATTGGAGCCGATTCAATGATTTTCTAAGCTGCCTATACGGCAGTGAACAATCAATTCTTTTACAGTGGGATGTAAAAGACTTTCTAAGCTGCCTATACGGCAGTGAACAGTAATAATATAGCAAAAAAAAGAAGATATAACAGTGAGTTAAAACTTAAAATATCAAAATACCCAAGTTTTGAACCATGTCTATAAATTATTGATTTTATTAATGTATTAAATATTAAAAAAATATTGGTTAAAATCTTCTCTTACCCAATAACTTAATTTAACAATCTATTATCATAAAAAATCATACATAGCTGTATTATTTTACATGATGAATCACTTCACTCGTTTGCTAAGCGTATAGGATGTTAGTGCACTCCTAACACCCATTTGATGCTCAACATGCCTCAATATACATTTTAAAAAATTATTCTTTAAATTTGATAATCTAAATTTGAGCGTAAATTATCTAAATAAGGTTGTATCTTGTGAGTAACCTCTAAACGATTTAAACTATCTGCAACCCAAAAATTTTTGATTTCATTCGTACATAATATCTGTAATCTTTCATATCTTGTAGGTTTACTCGTCACTCTGTCTTTCGCTAAAAAATAATCCGATTTCTGATCTACTAACAGTTTACTTCCATGCCAACAACCACCTATACAGATATTCATCTTACGCTCCAATTCATACTATTATTATCAATATATAATAATTTTTTTGATAAAAAAACCCACAACTTTGTGGAAAGATTGTGGGCATAAACTGAGAATATCTCGTTAATATATGATGATGGACTCAACGAACAAGCGCGACAGTTAAAAAACCAGCCACAAACTCATTAGAGGTATACCCACCTAAAAATTCTCAAGAACAACGATTCACAAAATAATAATATTTAATGTTTAGCTTTCATTATAATTCCTCTAAACATTTTAAAGTTATTCAAAAAATGAAAAACAACTTTTTAATCATCACGCTCTCTTGTCTATGTTTAATGGCTTGCTCAAAAAAACAAGAAGCTGAGCCATCTGGCAATGAAGCCCAAGAAAACTCTATTCATGCAGCATCAAATAATCAGCTGGATACTTCAACCACCCCACAAGCCCAAACAACACCAATAACAACACAAAAACCCGAAACGATCTTAAATCCAGAAGCAAATACTGTTGACACAACACGGCAGATGGTTCGTGAAGCAAGTGTCAATTTTTCTGCCCAAGATGTTGTAAAAACGACACTTGCCATTGAACCGCTCGGTTTAAAAATGGGTGGCTTTATTGAACAAAAAATGTGAATTACACAGTATTAGAACCAAAATCTCAAAATATTTCTGAGGGTAAAGTCAAAATTTTTGAAAAAATCCGTCCTGAGGCAGATTTAATTATCAGAATCCCAAGTGAAAATGCAGCAACATTTGTGAATCAACTTTTACCACTGATGTATTTCTTCAATCAACAACAATACTCTGCAAAGCGTTATGAGTTAAAGCTTCTAGAAGAAAAAGTACAACAAAGCCAAATATCAACTACGGCACAATCAAATGCCCAACTGAATGAAATTTCTCGTTTAACCCAACTCGAAATACAAGACCGTATTCATTTTAGTACCATTCATCTAAACATTGATCAACCCACGATTGTACGTGAACGCATAGATGTCAATCTTAATGATATTGCTCAGTTAAATGGTGATCATTTTGGGAATAGAATACGCTACGCAATTCAATTCGGTTGGCAATTTCTACTCAACTTTCTTATCCTTCTGATTTCAATTTGGCCATTATATCTTTTTATTTTGATAGGATTTTTCCTGTATAAAATCATTCAGCCAATGATCAATAAAATTGTAAAATAATCACAAGCTAAAATTAAATAGCAAGAACAAACAAATGATTAAAGCTCCATAGAAGAGCTTTAATCATTCTCATTTTAAGCAGAACAAGTCATGATTTGTTGGGCAGTCTGCATATTGTCATGCATTTCTAACAATAAATTTTGCGTTTTCTCCCAACCTAAACAGCCATCTGTCACAGACTGACCATAAATCATATCATCAGAAATTTTCTGTTGACCATCGACTAAATGACTTTCCAACATCACACCACGCACATGGCTTTCTTTACGCTCAGCAATAATTTGAGCTAAAACTTCTGGCTGCTTCAATGGATTTTTTGCACTATTACCATGACTACAATCAATCACCAATGCAGGTAAATTACCCTGATGGCGTTTACGAATTGCTTGTATTGAAGCTAAATCATAATTTGAGCCTGAGTTTGAGCCACGCAAAATTAAATGCGCCAAAGGATTACCTTGACTATCCAATACACAAGGTAAGCCATGTTGACCCATTCCCAAAAATTGATGTGAATGCATTGCAGATTGAATTGCATCTAAAGCAATCTGAATTGAACCATCTGTACCATTTTTAAATCCAATCGCGAAAGGCATATGACTCGAAATTTCACGATGAATCTGTGACTCACTTGTACGCGCGCCAATCGCACCCCAAGCCAGTAAATCATCAAAATATCCTGTCGCCATTGGACTTAAAATTTCACTGGCAATAGGCAATCCCATTTCAATAATATTTAAGAATAATTCTCGTGATTTTTCTAAACCTAATTGTAAATTTGAAGAACCATTTAACTGAGGGTCATACATATAACCTTTCCAACCTACTGTGGTTCTTGGTTTTTCAATATATGTACGCATAACAAGGAAAATTTGATCTGATACCAAGCTTTGTAAATGCTTTAATTTTTGTGCATATTCTAAAGCTGCAACAGGATCATGGATCGAACATGGTCCTGTAATCACCATTAAACGTGAATCTTGACCTGAAAGAATATTTTTAATTGTTTGACGCTGTTCTGCAATTTGCACAGCAAGAGAATGACTTAATGGAAATTGTTGTTTTAATTGAATAGGTGTGCTGAGTTGTGTTTCTACTTTGGCTGTGTGTTGTAAAGCTTGGTTTAACATATTCATCATTTTTTCCTTTGGGACTTCAAGTCCAATCTTTTATTTGAGCTTATGGGGTCTATTCGATTGCAAAATAGGTGTCATCGCGCGGCTAAAGTGAAACCAATAAAAGTAGCTAAAGTATGTATCGTTAAATGTGTTCATTGTATTCTCCAAAAATCTAAAATTAAATGCATAAAAAAACCTGATCGGGGTTGCCGATCAGGTATTAACTTTGAAGGGCAACTTTATGCCCAAACGTATTCAGGCAATTACTTAAAGAACTGCCAAAAATAATAAGATACGTTATTGATCAAAGGTTTAACTAACATTTTATTCACATAAAAAATCTGTATGAAATTAAAATACTCGTACTTACCTCATTTGACAAGTACTTTTTGAAAAATTAATTCATTTTTATTTGCAGCTTTTTGTTGCTCAACATCTTAACAACAGTAGATGCATCAATTGCACGACTAAATAAGAAACCTTGACCAAGGTTACACCCTACTTGTTTTAAACTTTCAAGCTGTTCTTCTGTTTCAATGCCCTCAGCAATAATATCTAATGATAAGATTGGACCGAGTTGAGAAATACCCTGCACAATGGCATGAATAGGTAATTCACTATTCATTCGATGCACAAAACCACAGTCAATTTTTAAACTATCTACAGGATAATCATGTAAATGAGTTAAAGATGAATGACCTGTCCCAAAATCATCCAATGCAATGCGAACACCCACTTGTTTCAATTTTTTGAGCGCACGCGCAACATAAATATAACCACGCTCTGCTAAAATATGTTCAGTAATTTCAATCTCTATCAAATGATATGGGACTTGGTATTTTTCGAGACGTTTCAATAAAATTTCAGCATAATTATCCCGCATGAATTCAACAGGTGAGGCATTAATGGAAACTGGAACAACGTCTAAACCAGATTGAATCCACTGCTCTATATCACTAAAAACTTTAACATGCATTGTTTCAGCAATTTTTGTCGCGAGCTCATAATCATTAAACGCTTCAGCCACAGAACTAGGAAATTGAATCCCTAATTCTGGATGTTCCCAACGCAATAATGCTTCAAAACCAATGATTTTTCCTGTTTGCAGATTTACTTTAGGTTGATAATAGGGGTGGATGCTATTGTCACGAACAATTTGACGGGCTGTTTCTAATTGAGCTGCTTTTTGGATGGTAATGTCTAACATTTCTTGATTAAAGAAACGTACCCCTCCGCGGCCACCTTCTTTTAGGCTATTTAAAGCAGTATCCGCAAATTTTAAGAGATTTGAACTATCTTTCGCATCATCTGGATATAAAGCGCCCCCAATACTCATGCCACCATTAATTAACTTACCCAAATAAGTAATAGGTTGATCTAACTGTTTTAAAACATTTTGTGCTGCTCTCTTAAAATGTTCAATATCTTTTAAATCATTCACTACAATAGCAAATTCATCACCACCTAAGCGTGCGACGTAGGTATTTTCATCACAACTACGATTTAAACGCTTAGATAAAATACGTAACAAATGATCCCCCGCAGGATGACCAAGCGTATCATTAATATGTTTAAAGTGATCTAGGTCAATCAGCATTAAACCTATTTTTTGTTTATTTCTTTTCGCTTTGATTAGAGATTTTTTGAGATTTTGCTTAAAAGAACGACGATTCATTAAACCTGTTAATTCATCAAGCTCACTACTGATCCGTAATTTATTCTCGGCAATACGCTGTAAAGTGATATCTCGAGAAACACATAAAATACTTGTGGTTTGACCTTCATCATTCACGACAGGCGTTAAAATATTATCCCAATATTGACGTGCATCACCTTCACCACTCATGCCTGCAAAACGTGCATTTTTACCTTTTGCAGCCGAAGTAATGGCAATTTGTCCTTTATCTCGTACTTCTGGAGGTAAAAGGCTGAGCCATTCCATATCAAATTTTTTGACTTTTTCTTGCCCTAATAATGCAATACAGCCAGAACGATTCATATGTGAAACTGTACCATTTGGGCGTACAATCTTAATACAATCAACACTCACGTCGAGCATATCGGTATGCGCACGCAAAGTATCTGCCGTTTCACGTAGCATCAGTGCTCGTTCATGAATATTAGTA
Organism: Acinetobacter sp. 251-1; assembly: GCF_030329305.1. Taxonomy (NCBI): domain Bacteria; kingdom Pseudomonadati; phylum Pseudomonadota; class Gammaproteobacteria; order Moraxellales; family Moraxellaceae; genus Acinetobacter; species Acinetobacter sp. 251-1. The sequence continues at coordinate 132,666 of NZ_JACANS010000004.1, forward strand.
CAAGTAATCGTCCAATCAAACTCTCGCCCATTGCCAATATGGCTTTGCGCTACAAATAAAAACCAGTGGTATTGATCATTAACATCACGAATACGACATTCTTTTTCAAATTTTCGTCCAGTTTTTTGAGCATTATTCCACAAATTATATAAATGCTCAGCATCTTCTTGATAAACGAATTTCAACCACTCACAATCCTGTAGGGATTGCTCTGCACCTAAATATTCTCTCAGTGCAGTGTTACCATAGACCGCATCGCCTCGTTTAATCCAAACAAGATGAGGCAATAAGTCTAATGTCAGTTTAACTTCATCACTAATTACTGTTTTTGCAGGAACAATCGTTGTTTTAGACGTATCCGTCTGACCCATTTGTGTATCATGAAGCAAATCTAATCGAGTCATATCCGATCCTTTTTGCAAAAACTAAATTGATATATTTACTAACATTTCATCTTACAACGTCTAGCTAAAAGCTAAACATTTAAGCATGACTTATACCATCTTTTCCAATATAAGCTTCAAAACCTTAAACTTTGATTTATAAAAAATAATTTAAAGTTTTAAATTACCTAAATTTTAGTTTTAAAAAGATGCTTAATCAACCTTCAGGATAAAATGATTTGTAAAATTTGTACAATACAAGAAGTTAAGCCTTTGGATAGAATTAACTTTCTCACCCAATACGAAGTAAATAATAATGTGAAATATACCACATTTATTTAAAATAAAATGATATTTTCTACACTATATAAACAATATAAGTATTATCCTTTCAAAACATTAATATCATTATATTTTTTTATAAACAATATAAACTTAACTTTACATAAAATATTATTGTTTACGTTAAGTTAAGTTAAGTTAAGTTTAATCAAAAAACATCATCTATTATTTTTTTAAATAATTCTAATTTTTAATTTAAATAATGCTGAATTAAATAATTCACTTTTTCAGGTTGTTCTGCATGTAACCAATGTCCAGCATTTTCTACAGTTTGAATTTCCGCACTTTCAAATTGAGAATCAATTGCATCTATATGCAAAGATTTTCCGATATACGGCGATGCCTGACCGCGTATAAATAGCGTTGGTTTTGTCCATTGTGGAATGTCTTTCCATGACAAAATATCTTGGTAATGTGCATATAAGGCATCAACATTAAACAACCATTGCCCTTTATTGAATGATTTTAAAAGGAATTGAATGACCATTTCTTCTTTCAAAAATTCACGCATAATTTCTGTCGCCTCTTTGCGACTCTGAATAGCGGCATTTTTAACGGCAAATAAAGCTTTAAAAATTTGATCATGATGATTTTCTTGATAGGCAAATGGTGCAATATCTAAAATCACCAACTGTTCTAAACGTTCGGCGGCAAGCTCTGTCAGTTTCATTGCCACTTTTCCGCCCATGCTATGACCAATGACAGAAAACTGCTGAATATTTAAATGATCTAAGCTTTCTAAAATATCTTGTGCCATCACTTGGTAGTTCATTTCACTCGAATGGGGTGATTGACCATGATTACGCACATCAATTTGCAAGACAGGATGTGTGGCATACAAAGCACGTGCAATTCCACCTAAGTTGCTCAAACTGCCAAACAAACCATGAATAAGCACAAGCGGCGTACGTTGCTGATCATCTTCAGGTTGATGCCATTGATAATTTAATAACATAGGAATTCCAAATATTTGCAAAATTAGAACGCTATTATGATCGGAATATCGCTGAACTTGAACAATATTTTATTGTATCTATAGCCTAATGTTCCTGTCTAAATAAAGTGATTGAAAGAAGAATATAGCTTAAATTTATATTTTTGCTATAAAAGCATAAAATTTACTCGCGATATAAACTAAAGTTGAATCATTTATAAGAATTTATCTTCAATCCTGAGTTGAGTCAGTCAAAATTTCGCTTATATTATCTAAGCACAATAACTTTGTTTGATTTAGGACTTTTCACCATGTTTCAACACGTCGATTCTTATGCAGGTGATCCAATTCTTTCGTTGATGGAAGAGTATAGTAAGGATGCACGTACTCAAAAAGTAAATTTGAGTATCGGTTTATACTATAATGAGGACAATATTGTTCCTCAGCTTGAAGCGGTTAAAACTGCGCTTAAAAATATTGAACCTTTAAATGATAAAGTAAAACTTTACTTACCAATGGATGGTTCTAAAACTTATAATCAAGCAACACAAGCACTTGTATTTGGCGAAAATTCACAAGCACGTAAAGACGGTCGTGTTGTGACGATTCAAACTTTAGGTGGCTCAGGTGCGCTTAAAGTCGGTGCAGATTTCTTAAAAAAATACTTTCCTGAATCTGATATCTGGGTGAGCCAACCGACTTGGGAAAACCATATCGCTATTTTTAATGGTGCAGGTGTAAACTCTCATTTCTATCGCTATTTTGATGCTGCAACCAATGGTGTCAACATTGAAGCAATGCTCGAAGATTTAAATCAAATTCCAGCAAAAGGCATCGTTTTGCTGCACCCATGTTGTCATAATCCAACAGGCGCAGATTTAACCCCTGCACAATGGGATCGTGTGATTGAAGTGTTAAAAGCACGTGATCTCATTCCATTCTTAGATATTGCATATCAAGGTTTTGGTCAAGGTTTAGAAGAAGATGCTTATGCAATTCGTGCCTTAGACCAATCTGGTATGAACTTTATTGTGAGTAACTCTTTCTCTAAAATTTTCTCATTGTATGGTGAACGTGTTGGTGGCTTAAGCTTCGTTTGTGATGATGCAGAAACTGCACAGAAAGTTTTGGGCCAATTAAAAGCAACTGTACGTCGTATCTATTCAAGCCCAGCAACAACAGGCGCTTTGATTGTAGATAATGTATTGCACGATGAAGCTTTGGCTGCAAACTGGAAAGCTGAACTACAAGAAATGCGTGAACGTATTATCAAAATGCGTGAGCTATTAAAAACAAAACTTGAAGCAGCATTGCCTGAACGTGATTTTAGCTATCTGGTTAAACAACAAGGCATGTTCAGCTACACAGGTTTAACTGCTGAACAAGTGGATACATTAAAAGATCAATACGGTATTTATTTAGTACGTAGCGGTCGTATGTGTGCGGCAGGTCTAAACTTAAATAATATTGACACAGTTGCAAACGCATTTGCTGCAGTCATTAAAGCAACAGCTTAATTTTTACATCAGATCAAAAAACCCAAGTTCGCTTGGGTTTTTTACTTCAACGATAGCTTTGCTACTTAACCACAACTTGCTTTCAGAATTTTTTTGGTATTTGGATCAATCACTAAGGTTAAACGCTCTGAACGAAAATCCATTGTCATTGGTTGCTGAGGTGCAACACGACGAATATTTTGTGCTTTAGTTTGTTGCTTTAACTGAGCATCGTCTGTAGCAACTTGCCCAATCAGTTTTTTAGCTTCATCTGCAACACATTGTGCTTGGTTTTGACGAAACAATGCCCACTCTTCTACTTTTTGCCCATCTTTCAAATAACAATAACCAACTTCGCCTTGTGCTTCTTTCACAATTTCAAGTTTGCCACCTTGCTCAACACAGTATTGACTTGCAGGATTTGACATCCCAATCAATGGTGCTGCTTCCTGTTGATTTTGAACGATAGAACATGCGCTTAATGAAGCAATAATTAAACCTAAAAATGCAATATTTTTCATAAATAATTTAAAGTCAAAATAAAGGCTCTAGACTAGCAAACTTATACAAATTTAATGTCAAATTCTTGCAAAATTAATATAAAAATCAGCAGAACTTTAGCTCTGCTCATTTTAAAGTTTTAACAATTGTGATTTGAAGTTTAAAAATGAATCACTGTACGAATTGACTTACCTTCATGCATTAAATCAAATGCTTCATTGATTTTGTCCAAGCTCATCGTATGTGTGACAAAAGGCTCCAATTGAATCTCACCTTTCATTGCATCTTCAACCATACCTGGCAATTGACTACGACCTTTAACCCCACCAAATGCTGTTCCCATCCATTTACGTCCTGTCACCAATTGGAACGGACGTGTTGAAATTTCTTGACCTGCACCCGCAACACCGATAATCACAGATTGTCCCCAACCACGATGGGCACATTCAAGTGCTGAACGCATCACATTGGTATTACCAATACATTCAAATGAATGATCCACACCCCAACCTGTCATTTCTACAATCACTTGTTGAATAGGTTGATCATAATCTTTTGGGTTTAAGAAATCAGTTGCGCCAAACTCTTCAGCCAGTTTAAATTTCTCTGGGTTGGTATCTACAACAATAATACGCCCTGCTTTTGCTTGACGAGCACCTTGCACTACAGCCAAACCGATTCCACCCAAACCAAAGACTGCAACTGAGTCACCTTCTTGTACTTTCGCTGTATTGTGTACTGCACCAATACCTGTAGTTACACCACAACCGAGTAAACATACTTGCTCAGGATTTGCCTCAGGATTGATTTTTGCTAATGACACCTCTGCAACAACGGTATATTCACTAAAGGTTGAACATCCCATATAGTGATAAATTGGCTCGCCATTATATGAAAAACGTGTTGTACCATCAGGCATTACACCTTTACCTTGGGTTGCTCGGACGGCTGTACATAAGTTGGTTTTGCCTGATTTACAAAATAAACATTCACCACACTCTGCGGTATAAAGTGGAATAACATGATCACCCACCGCAACAGAGGTTACTCCTTCACCGACTTGCACCACAATGCCTGCACCTTCATGTCCCAGTACTGCGGGAAATACACCTTCTGGATCTTCACCAGATAAGGTAAATGCATCTGTATGGCACACACCTGTATGGGTAATTTTAACCAAGACTTCACCTTTTTGTGGTGGAGCAACATCAATCTCCACAATTTCCAAAGGTTTTCCTGGCGCAAATGCCACCGCTGCACGTGATTTCATATAGCATCATCCTTCATGGGGTCGTTCTTTAACAGATTAGCTACAGTAACCTTTTTTCATTTAATGATTCAACCAATAACTAGTGTTATGATTTATAAAAATTTAACAATTTATTCAATAAGAATGAAATATTCACCATCTTTTATCGCAATCACACTTAGCTTCACTTTTTTGTCAGGATGCAGTTTGCCTATGAATCAGTCTAAACCTACCAATGAACCTCAGATTCACAGTGAACACTGGCTGAATGGAGAGGATACTAAAACTCAGTTACAACGGGGTTTGACTGCTTATTTAGCAATGAGTGATGCATTCCAAAGTATTGCTGCTCGCATCCACCTGATTCGTCAAGCGAAATATAGTCTAGACTTACAGTATTACATTTGGGCTGATGATTTTATTGGCAATCTGATGCTACATGAATTACTTAAAGCGGCTGATCGTGGCGTAAAAGTTCGTGTGTTGATTGATGACCAAAATGGTACAAAAATAGACCCTCAATTAAAAGCATTAAGCACACATCCCAATATTGAAATTAAACTCTATAACCCTTATAAATTTAGACACTTCAGAGTCTTAGATTATATTTTTCGTTTAAAACAAATTAATCATCGTATGCATAATAAGCTCATCATTGCCGATGGTATTATTGCGGTCACTGGTGGGCGTAATATTAGCAGCGAATATTTTGATGCCAGTGAATCCTTTCAGTTTACAGATATGGATATTTTATTTTTTGGTACAGCAGTACATGGTGCAAACACTGTATTTTCAAACTTTTGGAATAATGATTTAAGCTATCCAAATCAGCAATTTATTACTCAAGGCAATGCTAAAGATCTAGAAAAGTTAAGATTAGACTATCAAAAACTAGAACAAAAAGAACCTGATACAGATATAAAAGTCGATCAAGAACAAAAAGAACTCGCCCATCAACTTAAACAAAATCGTATCAATTGGGCACGTGCTCATTTCCTTGCAGATTCACCTAAAAAAACCTTAGGACAAGCCCAAAATGGCGAATTAATTTCTCACCAAATTCGTCACCAAAACAAGAAATGGACTTAATTTCAGCTTATTTTGTGCCAACGAAAGTAGGTACACAATATTTAGCACAGTTCCCCAAGCAAGGCGTTGATGTTCGCGTTTTGACCAACTCCTTTGTCGCCAATGATGTTGCACTAGTACATGCTTTTTATCAAAAATATCGTACAGATTTATTGAAAAGTGGTGTAAAACTCTATGAGTTTAAACCTTATATTGAGCGTAAAAATCGAACCTGGTATGAAGTGGTTACAGGCAATGTCATTCCTAAAAAAGGTAAAAACAAATCGAGTTTACATGCCAAATTTATTGATATAGACAATAAAGTTTTTATTGGTTCTTTTAATCTTGATCCTCGTTCTTTTAACTTAAATACTGAAGTTGGCTTAGTGGTTGAGTCAGATCAACTGCAAGAACAAGTGTCATTATTACTTGACACCTATCTTTTAAAAGTTGCTTATGAACTTAAACTCGATTCACAAGGCAAAATTAATTGGTATGACCACCAACCCGATGGCAGTATCAAAAAATACACTCAAGAACCTGAAACAACGCGTTTTCAGCGTGGTGTCATGCATAGTGTCTCGTATTTGCCAATTGAATGGATGATGTAACTTATTCATATATTTAAAGTTAGGCATCACAGTCAAGCTTTGTACTCAAACAAACATAAGCTTTCTTTTTGTATCACCAAGTCGATGTCTTTGAAATATGCTGACTTTGAACGTGTTTTCGTGTAGGCATATATAACCCATGATTTTACATCACATGTGATGTAAAATATGATTCCATACCAAATAAATGTTAATAGGTTTTAATAATTTTCTGACTTAACAATCAAAGTTTAAGGCATAAAATTTATGTCGAAGTTCATGCATGGCTTCAGAAAAATCTAAAGTACTATAATGAATATTTTCACACTTTTTAATATATGAAGATCTATAGGGCTTGCAACGTCTTGTGTCGCCATCAAAATAAAATCCAATCAGTCAGTGATGTTTCTTTATACAGAAGAATAGCCAAGTATTGCAAAGGTTTTACTCTCAACGATGCTTGGCATAAAATATGATTTTTCATTGTTTATTTTGTTATAAGTTTTCCTCCCATGCAATTTTTCGATTTAAGCCAAAAATTTAATCTTGATGATATTTTAGTCCCCCACCACACTTTAGATGAGTTAAAAATGCAGGAGTGGTTTTTAAGTAAAGTAAGAGTAGATCATGACTGTCTATCTACACATGATTTTCTCGAAGGTCAAGCTATTTTAAAGTCGAATAAAAACATAGAAATAGAACTAGAGTGGCAAATCATGGACACAGGTCACAGCTTACAGGTTCTGTTTAAAGGAATTGAAACTATTGTGTCTGAACAAACTTTGATTGTGGTCAAAGGTGCACATCTTGTTGACGCTACACAACGAAAAATCTCAACTCAAGCACTTAGTTTATGGATCGATGGTACACTGTTACCCCTATTGCCCAATATTCGTAGTGAAATTAAAGCCCGTTTAAATCTTTGGGATTATGTAGAATATACTGATTAAACAATGATATTCATTGAATATTCTTCATTTCCTCCATTGCATTTTCTAAAACATCAAATACTTTTTTATGCCCACATTGTGCAACATTAAAACGCATAAATTGTCCTGCATCGGGTGACTGACTAATGGCACCCTTAACTATTTTCCTCAAAGTTTTACAGGCATTAAAACTACTGAATTTTTAGCGCTCTTTTATGTTGCTATCTTTAGTATGTTAATCGGTTTTTTCTTTTGGTATAAAGGCTTAGCACTTGGGGGTATTGCAAAAATAGGGCAAATTCAATGATTACAGCCTTTGATTGGCTTAATGCTTTCAACTTTTTTATTGGGCGAACAAGTCACGATGAGCATGCTTATGGTCAGTTGTCTGGTCTTCATTTGTGTACTACTTGCAAAGAAATATGCTTAACTTTTTATCTAAAAAATGTAGTTATTTTTAATAAATATCATATGTAAAATAAAAGTCCAATAAGCCAAAATAGAGTTATACCTCGACTTATTGGAACTTTTTCAACTCATATCACTTCAAGTTAGAAGTTATACATTGCCACCGCATTTACACGATTATCTTCACCTGTTTTGCTGCCATTTGGTGCTGCACCAAATGCTTCACGCTCACCGTAAACATATTCAACACCAAAGCTGAGTGGCTTAACTGGACTATAAAAAACGTTACCCCATGCTTGCCATAAGTCTTTATTGGCTTTGGTTTTATCCGCAAGGGCATTGATATAACGGTCATTTTTATCCGCTTTCATATAACCATAAGCCAAAGTACCACGCAATTTTTCATTGAATTGTTGAGTAATACCTAGAGTAATAGAATCAAATTCATTGGTTTCAAGAATCTGATTATTCGCATCAGTCACAAAACCTTGGTTCGTCCATGACACGAAACTACTGTCACCATTGACATGGTAGTAGTCCGCCTTCAATGTTGTAGTTGGTGTTACATCATATTTTAAACCTACACCTACACCCCATGCTGTTTGCTCATCTGCTTTGGTACGTTTTTCAGTCACCATTGCACGTGCACCAAGCGATAGATTATCCACGATTTTATGGTTAAGTCGTGCTGTCAAAGCAGGTAAGCGCATATCTGAACTGCTATCTTTAGGGTCTTCTAAAGCATAGACAAAATTAGTATCCGCATTTAATTTTTGCGTATAACGAAGCTGTGGTGTACGTTTGACTGAACCACCGACAAAGCCAAGTGCATCAACGACTTCAGGCATAAAATCAACAGGTGCAAAGTTTGACCATGTCTGACCAATCAACCAATTTCCATAGGTTAAATAAGCATGACGAATACGTAATGTATCTAAAGACGAGCCACCTAAGAAGTCAACCTCAAGCTTACCACCGACATCACCGACTTGGGTTGGTGTTTTAAAATCAAAACCTAAACGTGTCGCCGACAAGGTTGATTTCAGATTGTCGCTATTTTCATTGACGCCATCTAAAGCAACTGTACTGATTTGGTTATAGATTCGACTTGCTGGACCACCTTCTATTTGATATTGAAGATCCGCACGTACATTTCCATATACACTGATTTCAGCCCCACCTTTCGTCAACGCTAAACTCCCTCGTTGTGCAAGATGATCTTTCGCTGCATGTTGAGCTTTTTCTTCCTGATAGTTTTGCAGTTGTACCGCTTGCTGCTGTTGCTGTTGTGTTTGCTGATTTAACAGTTGGCGTAACTCATTAATTTCATTACGCAATTGTTCAATTTCAGGATTCACATCTTGTGCATGCGTTAGTGCAGTACTACATACGCCCATAGCCAATAGAAGCGTTTTTACTTTAAAAAATTTGTTATGAGTATTCATCCAAACCTCATTTCTTGATGATTATGGCATCATCCTTTGATGCCATGAATAAATTTATCTGATTAAATAATATAAGAAAACTTAAAATATTTTTCTTTGGTTTAATTGACAGATGACTCTATTACTGATTCATTTTTAAGCGAAGCAGAAGAACGAGTCTCTTTCCTTTGGTCTACCGATACTTTCAAATTCACCAAGAAAATTGCGAGTGCTGCGATTACCCCTGGAATTGCAATTGCTAAGAAATTCATTTGATGTGGCAATTGTAAAGTTAATAATGCCCCTGTTAATACAGGTCCTACAATTGCACCAATACGTCCAATACCTGAAGCCCATCCCATGCCTGTAGAACGGACAGCGGCTGGATAAAACTGTGCAACAAAAGTGTAAAGTAAAATTTGTGAGCCAATGGTTGCTGCACCTGCGATTGCAATCAGTGTATACAAAACCCCTTGTGGGCTTTTAAATCCGAGTAAAATTAATGCGATTGCACCAACTGCAAACATAATGGTCAATACAGGTTTTAAATGGAATCGGTCTGATAATACCCCGCCACCAATGGCACCTACCATACCACCAATATTTAATGCAAATAAGAAAATCATACTTGCACCAAGCGAGTAACCTGCTTGAATCATTAATTTTGGTAGCCAACTGCCTAATGCATACACCATCAGTAAACACATAAAGAAAGCGATCCAAAACATCAATGTACTGAACATACGCCCTTGTTGAAATAAAGCACGTAATGGCGCTTCATCGCCAACAGTGGTTTCATTCAATACAAATACGGTATCAACAGAAATCGTTTTTTCTGGTGCAATTTTTTGTACAGTTTGACGTACTTGTTCAGTTTTCCCCTTATTGGTCAAGAACATGATGGATTCAGGTAAAAACTTCCAAATTAATGGTAAAGCAACAAATGGAATAATGGCAATGTAGAACATGATTTTCCAACCATAGTCTGTCACTAACCACGCCCCCAATAATGCAGATGTCATCCCACCAATGGCATAACCACTAAACATCACAGCCACCAATGTACTGCGAATCTTTTTGGGTGCATATTCGGTCATGAGTGCCACAACGTTTGGCATGACCCCACCAATGCCTAAGCCTGCAAGGAAACGTAAAATACCAAATTCAATTGGGTTGGAAGCAAATGCACCTAAAAAAGTAAACCCACTAAAAATTGCAACGCAAATCATGATGGTTTTTTTACGACCAAGTTTGTCTGACAAAGTTCCAAAGCACATTGCACCGAACATCATGCCAAATAAGGCGGTACTTGCGAGCATACCTGCTTGTACAGCAGATAATCCCCACTCTTGCATCAATAAAGGTAATGCAACGCCATAAATAACTAAATCATAACCATCAAAAATAATAATCAGTAAACACCAAATTAATACATTCCAATGAAATGGGGTGAACTTCGCTTCATCCACAATTGTATTTATATTTAAATTCGCCATACACTTTGCGCCTCCTGCGCGTGAACGGTAGAAAATTTATCAAACAATGAATTAAAGTGTTTTTAATGTCCAAAACCGATTACGCATAAATCTATACCTAAAAAGTAGGCTTTATTTTCATCCCTTAAATAACAATAACTTATATCAAAAAAATGTTTTTTAAGCCTTTGTATAAAATCATGAACGGTTTTAACAACACTTTTTTATTTTGTTTAAAAAAAATCATAGAAAGAGAATTTAAATGGTATTTTTTCGCAATTTTTCTAAATCATTTTTATTTTAATTCTTGTTATATGATTTTTTAATCTTTAAATAACTCATTTTATTATCTTCTACTTTTTTGTAATATTTTTTATAAATATAATCATATTGAATCGATTTTCTAATCAGTTCATCATTATATTGCGACAAAGGTCTATAATAACTGGTAGAAATATTATTCTACTTCAAACTTAATATGTACTAAAAATAAACAATAATAAAAAACAAGTGCTCATTATCTTTCAATAAAAAGCACATATGTTTAATTTTCAAGCAAAAAATGATTTTGCTTTAGAGCACACGGCGCTCATAGCCGATATGTTCGAGGTCATATACTTGATAAACACAGTCAAATAATGAGTGAATATCATTGTTTTCATCCATATTACGCATTGCCATAAAAATTGGGCTCACCGCTGCATCATCTAATAAAGGTATAAAGTGCAAATGTGATAAATGAATATTTTGGGCGCTACTTGGGACGATTGAGATTCCTTCAGCAGCAGCCACAAAACCCAGTGCGAGTTGCAGTTCTCGTACTTCACGAACATTTTTTAGATCTAAACCATATTCAGAAAATAAATGACGTACTTGAGTGGAAAAATTAGGTTTATGATGATTTGGATATAATAAAATATGTTGATCTAACAAATCTGCCAAATAAACGCCTTCTTTATATTGACGTACTAAAGGGCTACTCGCATGTACAGCTACCATGAGGGGTTCCTCACGTAACAACACGCGTTTGACCGCAGAATCAGAAATACGTAAACGCCCAAAACCGACATCGATACGCCCTTCTTTTAATGCCTCAATTTGATCTGTTGTGGTCATTTCGACCATCTCAATTTTAACATCTCGATTTTGCTGTTTGAATAAATAGACAATATTTGATAACAAGCCGAACAATAATGAACCTACAAAACCAATATTTAAGGTCCGATCTGCCAAACCGACCCGCTTGGTCATAGACTTTACTTCTTCAGCATTAGACAAAAGTTTAACAGCGTGTTGGTAGAAAAATTGACCTGCTTCTGTTGTTTTTAATGGTCTGCTTCCTCTGATAAATAGTTGAACATCCAGCTCATTTTCCAAATTTTGAATCTGCCGACTCAATGGCGGCTGTGCAATGAATAATTTTTCAGCAGCTTTGGTGAAACTTTGCTCTTCCACCACTGCAACAAAATAACGAAGATGTCTAAGTTCCATGACAACGAATACCTTTAAAGTATAAAAAAATACGTAATTGATCTTCGACAAGACCTAATTTATTCATTTAAGGTATATAGCATGAAGTAAATTAGCAACAAAGTGAAGTTTTTTTAAACTGATTTTTTCAGATCTAAAAATCTAAATGTAATTGCGATCACATTTGGGCCAGCCTGTTAGCCAGCTACAAAAAGGAATGCTTGTCGCTCAGGATGACCTCATACTCTAGGAGAATAGTATGAATCGTCAAGAAATTAATGAACTTGTTAAAAAAATGAATGTTGACACTGCTACAGGTGATGTTGACGCTCGTGTACAACAAGTTGTTGTTCGTCTTGTCAGTGACTTATTCCAAGCCATCGAAGACCTTGATTTATCTGCAACTGAAGTTTGGAAAGGACTTGAGTATTTTACCGATGCAGGTAAAGCCAATGAATTTGGTCTTTTAGCAGCAGGTTTAGGTCTAGAACATTATTTAGATTTACGTGCCGATGAAGCCGATGCCAAAGCTGGAGTCTTAGGCGGAACACCACGTACCATTGAAGGTCCACTCTATGTCGCTGGTGCACCTGAATCTGTTGGTTTTGCCCGTATGGATGACGGCACAGAAACCGATAAAATCCCAACCTTGTTCATTGAAGGGACAGTGACGGATACTGATGGTAATATCATTGAAGGTGCTAAAGTTGAAATTTGGCATGCCAACAGCTTAGGTAACTATTCATTCTTTGATAAATCACAGTCTGATTTTAACCTACGTCGCACGATTATTTCGGATCAAGATGGTCACTATACAGCGCAAACCACCCTGCCTGTTGGCTATGGTTGCCCACCTGAAGGCACTACACAGTTTGTATTGGACAAATTAGGTCGCCATGGTAACCGTCCTTCTCATGTTCATTATTTTGTTTCTGCACCAGGTTATCGCAAACTCACCACTCAATTTAATATCGAAGGTGATCAGTACCTGTGGGATGACTTTGCATTTGCAACACGTGACGGTTTAGTCGCAACAGCAATCGACATCACTGACGAAGCTGAAATCGCACGCCGTGGTTTAAACAAAGCGTTCAAACACATTACATTCAATATTCAGTTAGTCAAACAACAAGTTCAAGCACCATCAACTGAAGTTGATCGTCGTCGAGCTTCTGCATAATTTCCCTTTTATTTAAAAATACTTTTGGAACCGAAATATATTTAAAAACATATTTCGGTGACTTGCCCACATTTGGACAGTCGGAGAACGGACATGCCACGTATTCCTGTGATTAATACCAGCCATCTTGATCGTATTGATGAGCTTCTTGTAGATGATTATGAAACAGGTGAATTTAAACTTCATCGTTCAGTATTTACAGACCAAGCCCTTTTTGACCTAGAAATGAAATACATTTTCGAAGGAAATTGGGTGTATTTGGCACATGAAAGCCAAATTCCAAAAAACAATGACTACTATACAACTTATATTGGTCGTCAACCGATTCTGATCGCACGTAACCGTAATGGTGAATTGAACGCAATGATTAATGCGTGTTCACACCGTGGTGCTCAGCTTTGCCGTAATAAACGTGGTAATAAAGCCACTTATACTTGCCCTTTCCATGGCTGGACATTTAATAACTCAGGTAAATTACTTAAAGTTAAAGATCCAAGCGAGGCAGGTTATTCAGATTGCTTTAACCAAGAAGGCTCTCATGATCTGAAAAAAGTTGCGCGTTTTGAAAATTATAAAGGTTTCTTGTTCGGTAGCTTAAACCCAGATGTTCCATCATTAGAAGAGTTTTTAGGTGAAACCACAAAAATCATTGACATGATTGTTGATCAATCTGAACAAGGTTTAGAAGTTTTACGTGGTTCATCAACCTATACCTATGAAGGTAACTGGAAACTCACTGCTGAAAATGGTGCAGATGGTTATCACGTGTCTGCGGTACATTGGAACTATGCAGCAACAACGCAACAGCGTAAAGAAAAGCAACAAGAGCTTGATAATGTTCGTGCAATGAGCGCAGGTGCTTGGGGTAAACAAGGCGGTGGTTCTTACGGTTTTGATCACGGTCATATGTTACTTTGGACACAATGGGCAAATCCAGAAGACCGTCCAAACTTCCCGAAGGCTGAAGAATATACAGCAAAATATGGCGCGGCGATGTCTAAATGGATGATCGAGCGTTCACGTAACTTATGTTTATATCCTAACGTGTATTTGATGGATCAATTCGGTTCACAAATCCGTGTATTACGCCCAATCTCTGTGAATAAAACAGAAGTTACGATTTATTGTATCGCGCCTGTTGGTGAAGCACCTGAAGCACGTGCTCGTCGTATTCGCCAATACGAAGACTTCTTTAATGCTTCAGGCATGGCAACACCAGATGACCTTGAAGAATTCCGTGCATGTCAAGCAGGTTATGCAGGTATTGAACTTGAATGGAACGACATGTGCCGTGGTTCTAAACATTGGATTCAAGGTCCAGATGATGCTGCAAATGAAATTGGTTTAAAACCAGCATTAAGCTGTATCAAAACTGAAGATGAAGGCTTATACCTTGCTCAACATCAATATTGGTTAAAAACCATGAAACATGCCATCGCAGCTGAAAAAGAATTGGCTGAGTTAGAAACGTCTGCACAAGGAGAAAATGCATGAGCGCGCAAGACAAAGCATCATTAGAAAATATTGCACAATTTCTCTATCGTGAAGCTCGTTTTTTAGACGATGAACAATGGGATGAATGGTTACAGTGTTATGCACCATCTGCATCATTTTGGATGCCAGCTTGGGATGACGATGACAAACTTACTGAAGATCCTCAAGCTGAGATCTCATTGATTTATTACCCTGACCGTCAAGGTTTAGAAGACCGTGTGTTCCGTATTAAAACTGAACGCTCTTCTGCAACCATGCCAAATACACGTACAGCACACAACATTGCTAACGTAGAAGTTGTTGAACGTGATGGCGATAAAGTCACTGTTCGCTTTAACTGGAATACATTGAGCTTCCGTTATAAAAACAGTTATAGCTATTTTGGTATGTCTCGCTATGAAATTGATTTTTCAGGTGAACAACCACAGATTTTAAGTAAATATGTTGTACTTAAAAATGACTATATCAATCAAGTCATTGATATCTACCACCTCTAAAAACAAACAAGGATGGCATTCGTCAAACTCCCATTTGGCGAATGTCAGAAGTATCAAAATTTAAGTAGGATTCTAGCCATGTCAAACCATAATGTTGCACTTCAATTTGAAGATGGCGTAACGCGTTTTATCAGTGTCGCTCAAGGTGAAACCTTATCAGATGCTGCATATCGTCAAAAAATTAACATTCCTTTAGATTGCCGTGATGGTGCTTGCGGAACGTGTCGCGCGTTTTGTGAGTCTGGCGCTTATGACATGCCTGAAGAAAACTATATTGAAGATGCTTTAACACCTGAAGAAGCAGAAGAAGGCTATATTTTAGCTTGCCAATGTAAACCAACTTCAGACGCAGTATTCCAGATTCAAGCAACTTCTGATGTCTGTAAAACTCAGATTCACGAGTTCCAAGGCACTTTAGCACGTGTAGAAAACTTATCTGAATCGACCATTACCTTTGATATTCAACTTGATGAAGGTCAGCCAGATATTCATTTCCTTGCAGGACAATATGTCAATGTTGCGCTACCAGGCACAGCAGAAACACGCTCTTATTCATTTAGTTCAAAACCAGGCGACCGCTTAACAGGCTTTGTTGTGCGTAATGTACCGAATGGTAAGATGAGCGAGTTTTTAAGTGCCAATGCTCAAGCTGGCGACAAAATGACATTCACAGGTCCTTTTGGTAGCTTCTATTTACGTAATGTTGTTCGCCCTGTTCTTATGCTTGCAGGGGGTACAGGTATTGCACCATTTATGTCAATGCTACAAGTTCTAGAAGAAAAAGGTTCTGAACAACCTGTACGTCTTGTTTTCGGTGTAACCAATGATTTTGACTTAGTTGCCATTGAAAAACTTAATGAGTTACAAGCAAAATTACCATGGTTTGAATATCGTACTGTTGTAGCACATCCTGACTCTACGCATGAACGTAAAGGTTATGTGACAGGTCATATTGAAAATGAATGGCTCAATGGTGGTGATGTTGACGTTTACCTTTGTGGTCCAGTTCCAATGGTCGAAGCCGTTCGTGGCTGGTTAGACCAAGAAGGTGTAAAACCTGCAAACTTCTTATTTGAAAAATTCTCTGCGAACTAAGCTTTCCACAAACCTCGTTTTGCACTCAAAACGAGGTTTTTAAATATTCGGTTTTAAAAAATTGAGCATGGAGAAAAAAATGTCAGATCGTCAAAGATTTTTAAATAAAGTTGTTATTGTTACAGGTGCTGCTCAAGGGATTGGTCGTGGTGTTGCGCTGCAAGTTGCTGCTGAAGGCGCACAAGTGATCCTCGCAGATCGCGCTGAAATTGTAGATGAAGTTTTAGCTGAAATTTTGCAGCATCAAGGTGATGCGATCACAATTAATGCAGATTTAGAAACTTTTGCAGGCGCTCAATCTGTTGTGGCTAAAGCAATTGAAAAATACGGTCGTGTTGATGTCTTAATCAACAATGTCGGTGGTGCAATTTGGATGAAACCCTTCCAAGAATTTTCTGAAGAAGAAATTATTAAGGAAGTGAATCGTTCTTTATTCCCAACCTTATGGTGCTGCCGCGCGGTGTTACCAGAAATGTTGAAAAATCAGAAAGGTACGATTGTTAATGTATCTTCAATCGCGACACGTGGTATTAACCGTGTACCTTATTCTGCATCTAAAGGTGGTGTAAATGCCTTAACTGCTGCAATGGCATTTGAACATGCGAAAGATGGTATCCGTATCAATGCTGTCGCAACAGGCGGCACCGAAGCACCACCTCGTAAAGTACCTCGCAATAGTAATCCTTTATCTGAAAATGAAAAACAATGGATGCAACAAGTGGTTGATCAAACCATTGATCGAACTTTCTTAGGACGCTACGGCACGATCCAAGAACAAGTGAATGCGATTTTATTTTTAGCCTCAGATGACTCATCTTATATGACAGGTACTGTCGTTCCTGTGGGTGGTGGAGATCAAGGTTAAACTGATCTTTTATTTTAAAAGATTTCATGCCACTTTTTATGATTAAACAAATAAAAAATGAGTTGCTTTTATAGCAATTCCAATGCCATTGGTTTAATCGCATGAGGCGACATGGATGTCGCCGTTGGTCAAACGTATCATGGATGTACATTTTGACCAACAAAGAATTTTTGTCACTTTGATCCGTCAAAAGAAAGGGATTGCCTACATAAATTAGTCTTTATTTTGAATAAATAAAATGTGGCTGTGCCCATCGAAGCATCAAAGTGAATAAGTATTGACAGCATAGTAAGAAAATCTATATGACAATGTAGATTTTCCTTTTTCTCTAAAACATATGATTTAAAACACAATTCAGCAGGATCATTGAATTAAACACGCATGGAGGCAAATGCCCAATGGCAACCCTGTTTAAGACCCTAAAACAGGACTGGTCAATTTCAGCTACAGTTGCTGGTTTCTTAGCAGTCTTGATTTCGTACTCAGGTCCACTCATTATCTTTTTCCAAGCAGCACAACAAGCCCATGTCAGCAATGCCATGATGATTTCATGGATCTGGGGCATTTCTATTGGTGCTGCGGTTGCTGGAATATTTTTATCCATTAAATTTAAAGTTCCTGTGATCACAGCTTGGTCTGCTCCCGGAACAGCTTTATTGGTCACACTATTTCCACATATCTCACTCAATGAAGCTGTTGCTGCATATATCACGTCCGCAGTGATTATTTTCTTGATTGGAATTTCAGGTTCTTTTGATAAATTACTCAAATGGATTCCACAAGATGTTGCCGCAGGCATGATGGCAGGTATTTTATTTCAGTTTGGGCTAGGTTTATTTAAAGCCACTGACACCATGCCAATGATTGTTTTTGGCATGCTTTTGGTTTATTTGGTGGCAAAAAGACTCAGCCCTCGTTATGCCATGGTTTTTGTGCTTATTTCAGGTGTGATTTTAAGTTTAGCTTTAGGCAAAATGAATCCCGTTGATGTCGATTTTTCTCTCGCTATTCCACAATTCATCATGCCTGAATGGACTTGGAACTCAACGCTTAACCTTGCTATTCCACTGACATTGGTGAGCTTATCTGGCCAATTTCTACCCGGTATGGCGATTATGAAGTTAAGTGGCTACGACACCCCTGCTAAACCGATCATCACAGCAACCAGTCTGACATCTATGGCTGTTGCATGCGTGGGTGGAATTACCATTGTTCTTGCTTCAATTACTGCGGCACTTTGTATGGGTAAAGATGCACATGAACTGAAAGAAAAACGCTATATTGCAGGGATTGCCAATGGGATCTTTTATATCTTAGGTGGTTTATTTGCAGGAAGTATTGTGATGCTTTTTACATTATTGCCCAAAGAGTTAGTCGCTGCATTAGCAGGTTTAGCCTTACTCGGTGCAATTGCGATTAACATCTCTGCTGCAATGAAAAATGAAAGTCAACGCGATGCTGCTTTACTGACTTTTTTAGCAACGGCTTCAGGGATGAGCTTCTTAGGTCTCAGTTCAGTATTTTGGGGCATTTGTATTGGTATCGTGGCACATGTCATTTTGACAAAACGTCAGAACACAGCACAAAGCCAGACTGAAGCTGTCAGTTCAAAATAAAAAATAGCATGAAGCTCACTCAAATCAGTTTTGGGTGGGCTTTATTCTTACTCAGTTTTAGCATGAATATAATGCCAAGGTTAAAATATTCAACCTCTTTAGAAAAAGCCCAATTTCTAAAAATTAGGCTTTTATATCATAAAAAATAATCAATTACAACAATGGCAATACCGAAGGTACGATGTCATGAATCGTTTTACCTTGACAAGACTCACCCAACGCTGACATTTTCCAAGCACCATTATGACGATATACTTTCGCAATAATCAAAGCAGTATAATTGCCTTGTGCTGACAAATTATATTTTGCAACTTCAGTGTTGGTGGTTTCATCGACTAAACGGCAAAAGGCATTCTCTACTTTTTCAAAAGTTTGACCACGAAAACTACTAATCGTAAAGACGATTTGCTGAACTTGATCAGGAACACGCGTCAAATCTACAAAGATTTTCTCGTCATCACCATCGCCTTCACCTGTTAAGTTATCACCAGAATGTTGAATACTACCATCGCGGCTACGAAGCTGAGCAAACCAAACGTTATCAAGTACTTGTTTATTGGCATCAAATAAAATTGCTGAAGCATCTAAATCAATAGAGCCACCGCCGCCACCAAATAGACCACCTAAAAAGCCACCGCCTTTAGCAACGTCCCAACCTGCACCCAAATAAATTTTTGTTAATGAAGAACCATCTGGTTTTTCTAACGAAATTTTTTGACCTTTTACTAGACTAATACCCATTTATTGTTTCCTTCAGTTTGAGTTTCCACGACCTAAAGCCGATGCCAACCATTGTAAATAACTTGCACGATTTCTAGAGCATACAATCACTTTGCCATGCCCACGAAACTTAATCACTAAACCTTCACCGCTGGTTAAGCTATTAAAAATATTACCCACAATACCACCGCCGCCTGAAGTCGGCATACCAATGTTATAGTTTAAAGACGCATCCCAAGCCGCAACATGACCATTATCAATGGTGACCTCGCCTTGTTCAGGGGTAATATCTAACTCAAGCAAGGTGCCACTGCCTGAAATACAGACTTGCCCCTGCCCACCTGTTTCCATTACTACAAAGCCACCTGTGCCGCCAAATAATGCACCACCAATATTACTCTGTACTTTCGCTTTAATATTAGTATGTTCAGTTGCAGCGACAAATGCACCGTCTGACAAAATATATTGGCGTTGCCCAACATCTAAAATTTGCATATCTCCATCTAAATTTGGGGATAACAAACATTCACCATCTCCATTTGAAGCTTTGATTTGCTGCTGAAACAAAGATTCGCCTGAGGTAAATTTACGCATAAATGCCTGAAATACACCGCCACGTAACTTACCTGTCACTTCGAGATTTTGCTCCACCATGACCATGGCATCCGATTCACAATAAATCGATTCACCACGTTTCATACTGACATGTAAAAAAGGTTCTGGACTACCCACTAAAGTAAATGTTGCCATTGCTCTTGGTCCTACTTGATTATATTTTTTTGTTGCGCAGCTTTGAGCCACATTGGAAATTCATTTAATAACAAATCATAGAGTTGCGACTCAGGCATACTGTCGATATTGTCCATTGCAAAAAAATTACAATTATCAATCACACGTCCCGACATCTCATCTAACTGCTCTAAGACACCATAATTTCGACCACCAATGCCCACAAACTGCCAAAAAATTGCTTGATTGGATATATCTTTTAAAATTTGTTTAATTTTTTTAGTTTCAGATACGCCGCCATCTGAAATAAACACCACATAAACAGGCAAATCGGATGGGCTTTCTTGAATAAAATAATCAATCACCGCATTCAGCGCCGCAGGTTCATTATTAAAACGTGCGCCAGCATCCCATTTTTTATGCCCGCCCTGTTCGGTATTGATATAGTTTTTTAAATTACCTAAATGTACATCGCTTAAACGTAAAGCATGCTGTGCAAATGCCCAACATTCAAAACGCCCATCATCATCAAAATTCACCGCTAAAGGCATAATCCGATCAAGGACTTTTTGTACATCACCTTTTTTATATTGCTGATTCATTGAACCTGAATAGTCTAGAACAAGTGCTACCCGTGCTTTCACATTGAGCAAATTATTCTTTTCTAAACTGATCAAAGATTTTTTAGTGAGTTCTAAAAGCTGCGGGGCAGATTTCTCAATTTTATCTAAAACCACTTTTTTCTTTAAATCTAAAGTGGATGTCGTTGCAGGTACATGGTTTTGAGTTACCGTATTTTCGATAGGAGTAGGAGCCGTTTCATCTGCAACTTCCCCACCAAAATGCTCAACCAGCGCTTTTAAACCGCCATTAAAACCTTGCCCAACCGCCGCCATGCGCCAAGCGTCATTTTTAAAGTAGATTTCACACAACATAGCCGCTTTTTCTTGCTGAAAATGTGCACTTGTCAGGTGGTAGCTTGCCAAAACTTGCTGCTTAGCATTGACTAAATCAACTTGAATAGATTGAATATGATTTAAAGTCGTTTGATCTGTTGTCGCACAAATCACAAAACGGGGCGTTTTTTCAGTATCAATTTGACTGAGATCAAATTTAAAAATATGTTGCTGTGCCTGTTGAAAATATTGCACTTCATTTTCAGGCGTTTTGGGCTGATTATAAAAAGTCATATAATCATCATGATAAAGTTGATCGTGCCGCCCTAAGCCAAAACTAGAAATATCAATTTCAAAACTTGCTTGCACTTGAACACGTACACTCAATTCTGATGTAGATTGTAACAGTTGGGTCAATGCGAACTTTTGTCCTGAAACCAGTTGCATATATGATTCTCTATTTTAGTACTTGAAAATAATCGATTTAAAAGCATTTTTATAAAATACAAAGATTGCAAAATTATTTTCAAGTACTAAAAGATTGCTCTTTTAGTACTCTGTTTTAAACTGTTTTTACAGATTAAACGGCAACACCGTAGCTTGCAGCCAATGCGCCTAAGCCACCGTTAAAACCTTGACCTACAGCTTTGAATTTCCACTCACCGCTGTGACGGT
The DNA here is from genome assembly GCF_030329305.1 of Acinetobacter sp. 251-1. Lineage (NCBI taxonomy): Bacteria > Pseudomonadati > Pseudomonadota > Gammaproteobacteria > Moraxellales > Moraxellaceae > Acinetobacter > Acinetobacter sp. 251-1. The sequence continues at coordinate 154,702 of NZ_JACANS010000004.1, forward strand.
ATAATTCACCAAAAATCATCGCAACTTCAGTGCTACCATCTTCAGACAAGTCAAAACGTGCAAGCTCTTCACCGTTTGCATCTTGGTTAATCACACGGATGTACGCTTTATCCACTTGACCAAAGTTTTGACCGTTTTGTTGACCTTCGTGAATGGTAACTGCAAAGACAACTTTCGCAATATTTGCAGGAACTTTAGACAAGTCTACAGAAATCGTTTCATCATCACCGTCGCCATCACCTGTACGGTTATCACCTTGATGCGTTACAGAACCACATGGAGATACTTTCTGGTTAAAGAAAATAAAATCGCCATCACCTGTGACTTTGCCATTTTCATCTGTTAAAAATGCGACTGCGTCTAAGTCAAATGCTTTACCATCAGTTACACGTGGGTTCCAACCTAAACCTAAATCTACTTTATTCATCGTAGGTGCAGTTTTAGATAAGTTAATGTTACCGCCTTTAGATAAGCTAATCGCCATGTCTTAATTTCCTTCTTGTGTTGATTCTAACTTTTGCTGTTTCTTGCTATACGAAATTGATGATAATACCGCCCATACAATAAACGCTACACCAATCAATCCTGTGACAACTTCAGGTACATGCACACCTGTACCACTTGCGAGCATAATCAATGCTAAAGCACCAATCGCATAATGCGCACCATGCTCTAGATATACATAGGCATCCAATGTGCCTTTTTCAACGAGGTAAATGGTCATAGAACGAACAAACATCGCACCTATTGCCAAACCTAACATAATCACAACAACATCATTAGTAATTGCGAAAGCACCAATAACCCCATCAAAACTAAATGAAGCATCTAAAACTTCTAAATACAAGAAGCCCCCGATACCACCTTTCACCACTGTACCTGTAACTGTTGCGTTGCCATTTGAAGATTTTTCATCATCTGCTTCATCATCAGAACCACTGCCTTCAAGTAAATGTCCAATGACCTGCACACCCACATAGACCACGATACCCCAGATGCCTGCCATCACCACAACTAAACGCTGTGCCTCAGGTACAAAACCTGCAATGACCAACAATGCAATCAGTGAAATAAATACTGAAATCGCTTGAATACTGCCTAAATCTGCTAATTTAGACTCAACCCAATGAAACCAATGTTCATCCTTTTCATCATCAAAAAGAAAGTTTAAAAACACAAGTAATAAGAAAATACCACCAAAAGCAGCAATTTCCGCATGATGTGCCATCAGTTTTTCTGAATAAGTTTTAGGGTCATTCAATGCTAACTTAGCCACTTCAACCATACTCATATCTGCGGTGACGCCAACAATGAGCAATGGGAAAACCAAGCGCATACCAAATACGGCAACAATGATCCCGACGGTTAAGAATAACTTCCGCCAAAACATATCCCAATGTTTAAGCACAGAGGCGTTCACAACGGCATTATCAAATGACAATGACACTTCCATGATGGCTAAAATACCTGTAATTGCCAGTACCTTAAACATCATCATCAGCCCTGCTTCAGGACCGTGGGTAAATCCCCAATAGGCAGAAATTGCTAAACAGATAATGGTGAAAATTATCGAAAATCTAAAATGCTTCATTCATTCCACTCAACGTTTAGATGCTAATGCCATACTGATGGCACATGGCACGCAAACCGCCTGCATAACCCTGACCTACAGCGCGGAACTTCCATTCACCGTTATGACGATACAACTCACCAAATACCATTGCTGTTTCGGTTGAATAATCTTCGTTTAAATCAAAGCGTACAATTTCAACGTTACTTTGATCATTGACCACACGAATAAATGCATTTTGTACTTGACCAAAGTTTTGACCACGTTGCTCTGCATCATGAATCGTCACAGTGATTGCAATTTTTTGAATGTCTGCAGGAACAAGACCTAAATTAATTTTAACGGCTTCATCATCACCATCACCTGCACCTGTGCGGTTATCGCCTGTATGCTCAACAGAACCCTCAGGAGAACGTGTTTGGTTATAAAAAATAAAGTCATGTTCGCCACGAACTTTATCGTTTGCACCTAATAAAAATGCCGATGCATCTAAGTCAAAATCTGCACCATCTGTTGCACGTGCATCCCAGCCTAAACCAACAAGAACTTGAGAAAGTGATGGATCTGTTTTACTTAGTGATAAATTACCACCTTTATTTAAAGAAATTGCCATATTGCATATCCTTTTATCTATGAAATTGATTGTTAAAAAAGTTAAAGATTAATCTTTTGACCCTTGTGTCCAACGAAAACCAAAGCGGTAATGTTGGTCTAAATATTGTTGATCTTGGAAATAACGCACTTCACGATTGGCTCGAATACTACCACCCACATTTCTCAGTTCAACAATGGCACAGGTGGTTAAATGATTACCATCGGTTAAACGAACCTCTATTTCAGGCTGATTTGGGATACGAATGGTCACTACGCCATCTGTTGCAGCCCATTGCGCCACACCTGAATAAATATAGGTATAAATAACAATCCGTTCAATTTCATCCCAACGATCACCATTGATATGCAAGTTCTCACCTGTCGTTCTCGCACCTGTACGATCATCACCGTCTAAATGAATAAATGGGGGGCGGTCATAATGACCAAACTGATTACCCAGTGGTTGAACTAAAGCAACTTGACCACTTTTAAACTGAATCATGGCGCCGAGATCTAGATCGATGGTTTTATTTCCACCGACTAATTTTTTAAAGAATGAACCTGATTGGGCTTGTTGACCTTGATTCCAGTTGAGATTTACTGAAATTTTACCGAAACCTGAGCCTTTTTTAGTCAAATTAATACTGGAATTGGTCTTGTCTAATTTGATTTTAGATAAATTTAAACTTGAGTTTGGCGTTGGCGTTGGCGTTGGCGTTGGCGTTGGCGTTGGCGTTGGCGTTGGCGTTGGCGTTGGCGTTGGCGTTGGCGTTGGC
>NZ_JACANS010000004.1:157741-226052 GCF_030329305.1 Acinetobacter sp. 251-1
GTAGCTTGTGTTGTTTCTGCTGCAATTTCAACACCAAAATTTTCAGCCAATGGCTTTAAACCACCATTAAAACCCTGATTTACAAAACGAAATTTCCATTTCTCATTATGTTTATACACTTCAGCTAAAATCAAAGCTTTTTCAGTTTTTTGCTGTGTTTCCACAATGGCTGTGGCAACAGTTTGCCCATTTTCCTGTAATTCGATTTGGATGGGGGCAAGCCTATTGACTGCATGTGGCTCATTTAAAGTTGCACAAATTGCAATTTTACCAATTTGAGGATCAATTAAAGCCGTATTAAAGCTTAATTTACTTTGATAAGGTGCTTTACTGCTTGATTCAGTTAATATTACGCTTTGATTTATTGTCTGCTTTTGCCCGTAGAAAATCATATCCTGATCACCACGAACTTTTTGTGTTGTTTGCGCCAACTGATAGGCTGTAATGTCTAAATCGATATGCGCAGGAACGTTTGTTTTTATTAATATATCCACATTTTGTTGGGTTAAACCAATATTACCACCTGCAATCAATTGCATATTATCCTCAAATACGTTGTTATAAATCTATAAAAAATGATTTTTTGAATGAAATCAAAATTTAAACTAAGTCAGTTTAATATATTTGCATCACTTAGTTTTACCATAAAAATATGACAGGCCATAGTATAAAAATATTTTTTTTAACAAAAATATAAACAAAGAAGCTGTAAAAAAAGATTGCAAGTTATTCTATTTTAATTATATATTTCTCTAGTTTTTAAACATTTAATTAAAATGTAACGTCTACACCCTGTTTGAATGGTTTATTTTCTCTCATATTGAGAAATAACTAAAGATGAACAAGATATTTTATGATTTGATTTTAAAAAATTTGCTTATTGAGAATAAATTTTACCGTGAAAGATCATTATACCGTTTGGATTGCTGAAAGTTTTTCTTGTCAAAAAGATATTATTCAAGCCTTAAAAGATTCTTCTCTTGCTTCCCATTTGAAAATCATTTGCTCACATCATTTGCTACGCCCTGAACTGCAACATATTGCTGATCTTTTTATTCAACAACCTGATATTCTCGACGCAGCTGAGTGGTTATTAAAACAATGCATTCAATTTAAGGTAGACCTACTATTTTGTGGCAAAAAAGCACACTGTATCGAACCTTATCGTGAACAATTTGCAAAGCACAATATTCAACTGATCACAGGTGCTATGTCTCTTCAAGCGCTTGAAGACATTGATGATAAATTTGTTTTTACGGAGCAATGTAAGGCACTACACTTACCTTATATTCCTGCTATTAAAGCAGATTCAAGTGACACATTAAAAACCGCTATTTTACAAGCGAAACAACAGTTTAGTGAAATTTGTGCTAAACCTGTACATGGTGTTTATGGTTTTGGTTTTGTCCGTTTAAAAGATGATATTGATTATTTTCAACATTTTAAATCACCTTTTATTGCAAATACACAACAGTTTATCGAAGCTTATGCTCAACTCGAACAAGGCATCGAATACTTAATTATGCCTTATTTGAATGGTGAAGAATGTTCGGTTGACATTGCCTGTCATCAAGGCAAAATCTTGGCTCAAGTCACCCGTATTAAATATCAATTTCATCAAGAATGTTTTTTACAACATCCCTGTCATGAAATTTGCACACAATTGGTTCAACATTTCAATTGTGACGGTTTGATTAATATTCAATTTAAAAAAGACCAACAACAGCAGTGGCATATTTTAGAAATTAATGCACGCCCAGCAGGCGGATTTGCATATACCTTGCATACTGGCGTGAATTTGGTTGCAGAAATTTTTGCACAAAAGTTATCGCTCAATTTACAGCGTGAGAACACAATATCACCCGTCAAAGTACTGCCTTTAGTACAAAGTTTTAAAATGGATTAAGATTAATTAATGAAAGAAATTGAATTAAGTCGTGGTTGTATTCGTGTTTCGGTTCGTCAACATCACCCGCATTGGGATTTAGATCAATTATTAGGTTTTGCAGAAAGAATTAATCCAAAACGTGCTTTTTTATTTGTGTCCAAAGTCTTAGGCAAGCATATTCCTGTTGCACCCTCTACCATGCAACGCAGTTACGTAGATTTAGGTGCTTTAGTTCCCAAAGATGTACCTTATCCCATTACTGTGATTGGTATGGCGGAAACGGCGGTAGGTTTAGGTGCAGGTGTTTATCGTGAATTAAAAAAAGATTTTGCTGAAAATGCCCTTTTTGTGACAACAACACGTCATCCTGTCGATGCGTTGCCCACCTTAGGCTTATTTTTAGAAGAACATAGCCATGCGCAAGATCAGTTTATTTTGAGTAGTCATGATCCGAAAAAACATCAACATTTAATCCAATCAAAAACTTTAATTTTGGTGGATGATGAAATTTCTACAGGTAAAACTTTTAAAAATCTGATCATGAGCCTGAAAAATTCGGGGCTTGAACAGGTTGAGCGCATTATCTTAGTGACCTTGGTCAATTGGGCAGAAGAACATTTGAATGATCTCAACGTCGGTATTCCCATTGAAGTGGTTTCACTGTTGCATGGTTCGTGGCATTGGCAAGCCAATCAAAATCAGATTGAAATCCATATGCCTGATGTCAATAAAACCAATCAAGAAGCACAGCGTATTATTGCACCACATGATTGGGGACGTGAACCCAGTTACTTAGATTGCAAAGCTTGGGCAAATGTACACATTAACCAACCGAAAGAAAAAATTTTAGTCTTAGGTTCAGGAGAGTTCAGTTGGATTCCGTTCCTGATCGCAGAACAATTAGAGCAACAAGGTGCAGAAGTTTATTATAGCTCCACCACACGCTCTCCGATTATGCAAGGGCATGCCATTGAAAGCATTTGTGCCTTTACCGACAATTATGGGCTCAATATCAATAATTATGCCTATAACGTTCGACATCAACAATTTGACCGTGTGTTATTGGTCATCGAAACAGAACAACACAGTGTAGACCCTACGCTTTTTGAGCAAATTGAAAATTTGGAAGTGATTCATTATGAACCATAAGCCTTTGGTTTTTGTCGATTTAGACGATACTTTATTTCAGACCAATCGCAAGTCTGCACCGACTGATTTACATAAAATTGCCACCACAGATAAGTCTGGGCAACCCCTGTCTTATATGAAACCGAAACAACAAGTTTTTGTAAATTGGTTATTAGATTCGGCTGAAGTTGTGCCTGTGACTGCGCGTTCAGTTGAAGCCTTACAACGTGTGCATTTACCTTTTCAATCTGGTGCAGTATGTTCACATGGTGGTACGATTATTGACGCACAGCAAAATATCGATATGGATTGGTTTGATATTCAAAAAAATGCTCTTGCAAACTTAAATGATTTATTGGATGAATTACCTGAGATTTTACTGAAAACAGCACAGGACTTAGGCTCGATTCGTACATGGACAGTCGAGGAAAATGACCTCAAAATCTATACTGTTGCTAAGCAAAACCAGCCAGAGGATGGGCTTTTTTTAGATCAATTGGTACAACATTTACCCAAAGATGTGTTAGAACATTGCTATGTACATATCAACGGCAATAATTTGGCCGTCATTCCAAAGTTTGTCTCTAAGCAAAAAGCCGTTGAATTTTTTATCGGAAAATATGACCCACAAGGAGAGCGTGTCATTTTGGGTTGGGGTGATAGTCTATCCGATGCAGGCTTCTTAGGCTGTTGTGATTGGTTTGGTATGCCAAAAAACAGTCAGCTTGACCAATTTTTAGCACAAAACTTAAGCAATGATCATCGACAGAAAGGATTCTTAGGGCATGTCTAATTTAAATCAGATTGATCAAAGACTAGCAAACATCGGTTTTCACGGCTCATATCGCCCACAAGACATTACTTTTTTACTGAATATCACGGATTTAACACCAACCTCAGTCGCAGAAAAAGAACGTTTAATTCAATCTGGTCAAAAACATTATTCTGAAATGATCAGTGAAGAAAATGCCCCCTCGCCTGAACATTTAAAACATTTTCAGCATGCTTTTACGCATGGTTCAGCACGTCTAGCGCAAGAAGTACAACAACTCAGCCAAGCGTTGATGACACGTTTTCCAAAGCAACCTATTGTTTTAGTGAGTTTAGTTCGAGCAGGCGTACCTTTAGGCGTTCTGTTAAAACATTGCATAGCCAAACAACAAGCATGTTTTCATTATGGTATTAGTATTATTCGAGACCGCGGCATTGATTTTGCTGCGCTCAATGCCATCATTGAGCAACATGGCGCTGAAAATATTGTCTTTGTAGATGGCTGGACAGGCAAAGGGGCGATTTGCCGTGAACTGACGAAAAACCTACAAGACTATCCCGAATTATTTGATGCAGGTTGGGAAATTCCTCGCCTTGTAACATTGTCAGATTTAGGTGGTTATTCTTGGCTTAGTGCCAGTTGTGAAGATTGGCTGATTCCTTTTGGCATCTTAGGTTCAGTCATTTCAGGTTTAACTTCTCGTAGTATCTTACGAGCAGATATAGATCAAGCTGAAGCAAAATTGGACTGTTTTAATCCAGAGAAATGGCATGATTGTGTCGTTTATACCCATCTTCAACAACACGATTTATCTGTACAATTCATTCAAAATATTTTAAATATTATTGAACAACATCCCATTCAACAGACGATTGAATGGGATAACGAGATTCGACTAACTCAGCAAAAATTGTGCTTAGACACGGTAGATTGGATTGCTGCACACTACCAAATCGAGAACATTAACCATATTAAACCAAGTATTGCTGAAGCCACGCGTGCCGTACTTAGACGTGTGCCTGAACGTATTTTAATTCGAGATGAACATAATCCTCACGTTCAGTTACTGTTACACTTTGCGCAACAACAGCACGTCTCAGTCGACATTTTAGGTTCAAAATTGGGTCCATATCATGCAGTGACCTTAATTAAAAACTTTGGAAAATAATACAATGAAACAATTACAACATGCCATTGAGCTTGGTGCGACCATGTATATCCCTGCCACGCATCAACATTTATGGGACGTGACTGAGGGCATCAAATTTTCAAATTTAAAATCGATTGCAGTCTGCTTGGAAGATGCTGTTTTAGAAAAAGATGTACAAACGGCAATGGTCAATTTAAAAGCACTCTTGCAAAAACGTGCAGAAAACCCAAACCTAAAAGCACCTGCATTGTTTATTCGCCCACGTCATATCGAAATGGCGAAATATATTATCGATTGGGATTTACACCACACCATCAGTGGTATGATTTTACCAAAATTTACCTTGCATAATTTAAAACAATGGATGGAGGTTTTACCTTCTCACATAAATTTAATGCCAACCTTTGAAACCAAAGAAATTTTTGATATGGGGCATAATGTTGAATTACAACAAGCACTCAAGTATGACTTTCATAAAACTTTGTGCTTAAGGATTGGCGGCAATGATTTACTCTCCTGTTTATCCCTGCGCCGTCCAAAAAATACCACTATTTATCAAACACCTGTGGGCATTTTAATTTCTCAACTGGCAGGCTTATATATTCCAGCAGGCTTCCAACTCAGCTCACCTGTCTGTGAACATATCGAAAATATACAGATTTTATCCAATGAACTGATCCAAGATATGAATAATGGAATTTATACCAAAACTGCCATTCATCCAACACAAATTGATTTTATTCATGAAGCATTTCAAGTGTCGACTGAAGAATTTCAAGAAGCACAGCAAGTATTGGCAATGGATGCAAAAAGTGTATTTAAGAGCCAAGGTTCTATGCTAGAACCTGCAACACATCGTAATTGGGCTGAAATGGTATTATTACGCTATAAAACATTTGGCTTAAATAAATCCCATTTAAATCATCACGGTGATGTATTTAAATTTAATGCTTAAATCACAAAACAAATCAAAATAATCAAATAAAATGGCGATTTCAATTCGCCATTCATTTAAAAATAAACTTCAGCTTACTCAAAAAATATCAAACTTCAACCATCTGTACCACAACCAAACGGCCACCATCCTGTTTCGACAATAAGATTTGTGCGCCTTCTTTTAACTCTACTTTTCCACCGATTGGAATGGGTATCTTCGTCGTCACATCGGTTAAATCAGGCAAATCTTCATTCACCAACCACCAACGATCTTGATGTAAAACAAAATAACCCTTACGTTTGGTTTGCTCTGGTGTTAAACGTTCATTCGGTGCAATCATACTATTGGCATGCCATGCAAATAAAGACTGCCCTGTCCACACCATTAAACGATGATTATCAGGACGATAGCTTGAGCCTTGTCGTGCTGAATATAAGTTTAAAATCGGCAGTTTGCCTTTAAATGTGGTTTTACAAAATGGGCAGCTCGGCTGTGTTGTATTATCAAATACATACCATTTATGACTACACGCTGGATTTAAACACGGTTGTACCAAGTCAACTGTTTTAACCAATGCAATTTCCCAATCATTGGCAGATGGACGTTTACTCGGTTCATGCAAGCCCTCAATAAAACTTTTATTAAATAATTCAGTTAAATAAGGACCTGTTACGGTATAAGGAATTTGTGCAGGGTCAGCCCAAGGGAGCTGCGAAGGTTTAAGTTGATTGGCTTTAACCCGATTACTTTGATCGTCTGGATGCTCAACAAATAATGCGCGCTCTCCCATGGCAAGATTTTCATCTTTTTGAGGATCATCCATGTCATGGATTTTACCGCCTCGCAATGGATGACGATACAATAAATACATATAAATCAATACTGCAAGTGCATGTCTATCTGTCGTAATACTTGGCAAAATTCGTTTTGGATCATCTTTATTTAAATGACTGGTCATCACGACTTCAGGTGCAATAAAGTCAGGCGTTCCCACCACATCTGGTGGGTATTTTCCAGGCACAACCAAGCCATCAACATCGATCACACATGCACTCCCTGTCACAGGGTCGATGAGCACATTTTTATAGGATAAATCTGAGTGTGCCAAACCTGCTGCATGCATACGGCGCACCGCACGTGAAATTAAAATACTGATTTTTAAATAATTAAGCCATGTCCCTTTTTCACGATCATCTAAAAAACGGTTCTGGTTATTGGCACTCGCAAACCATTTTCCTTCTTTTTCTTTACCTTTAATGTTTAAAAAATCATTATTCTTTGAGCCATAATCAAAGAAAAATTGCTTTTTATAGGTCGGTGCGGTAATGCCCAATAAATCATTGTACTCAACCAAGCCATCAGGCCAACAAAAGATATTTTTCCAATAGTCACCACCAACACCATTAAAAATACCTTGCCATTTATTACCAACAATTTCTTTTAAACGGTCTTTTTGCTGTTCAAATGCTTCTTTAGATTGATAAAATTTATTTTTTTCTTTACTAAAAAAACACACCACATAACTGCGGTCAGGTGAAAAATACACATCTTTCATTGCCCCTGAACCGATCACTTCATCTACAAATTCGATTGGACGTCCATCGACTGTAGTACATTTTACGATTTTTGCCGACATGTGCTAACACCTAATTTCTAAAATTTTTGTCTCTAAATAGTGTGAATTGATTACTTTTTCAAGCTTTAATTTACTTGATTTTTCTTATATAAAGCCGCTAAAGTTCGGTCATCATGATGCCCCGTTTTAAAAAAATGCATCCATTCTAATAAAGCCTGCTCTGGCTGATCGTGTTGCAAAACAGGTTCAAGCTCTGTATATAAATCTAGCCATTTCTGTTGATTTGCAAGTCCAGCATCGGTTTCAAAAATTGGATCTGAAATACCGTCTGTCATTAATAAAACAGCTTTTAAGTCTTTAAAACAGCCTATTTTGACCCGATTACCCAACTCTTGATGAATACTACGATCCAAAAACTTAGTCTGTCCTGCATATTCCCCCCCATCGGCAACATTCATCAATCGTACCGTGTCTTGAGTAAATGCAGCGATTGCACCATCACCCACGGAGAATGTACTAATTAAGTTTTTATCTGCATGTTGATAGACCACCGCAACCAAAAGTGTGGTTGAAAATGCTTTAGTTGCGACATGCTGCTCAGCTGCAAGCTGATCGAGTTGTGTGAGAATTGAGCGATAAATCTCATAATAAACATGATAGAACTGTTGATTTAATTTATTGGCAATTCGTTGTGTATCCGCATGTTGAGGCTGATCTAATTGCCATTGTTTAATATCTTCATTTAAAGCATCAATCGTATGTTCATTGAAATAACGTTGAAATTCTTTCTGTACAATCTCAACTGCAATTCTTGAACCTTCACGAGAATATTCCGCACTACCTGCACCGTCTGCAACCGCCAATACCGACCAATCGCTATTTGCAATGTGCATCAATGAAAAATCATCATCTCGGAAACTTCCTGCATGTTCATGGGAACGACCACGGCGACTTGCCGCAATGAGCTGATAGTCTGCTGTATCTATACACAGTTGATCTGTATGCGTTTTAACAAAAGCTTGCCCTGCCTCAGGTTCGATCACTTTCCATAAACTACGTGGATCAGGAATCACGTTTAAACGGCATTGTCCTGTATAGACTTCATCATTGACACGATATTGGAATGAAAAATTAAACTCATCAGCTTGGTTGGGTTGACCTTGAATACTTTGTGTCGCTTGATCAAAATAAAAAATATCATTTGGAAATTTAAAACTTTCCTCAATATATTCTATATTTTCAGGTTTTTGACTCGATAAGATTTGAATTTTTGAAGTATAAGGTTGCCCTGCACGTGCATTATCAACTTGAAACTTCACATCATTTACTTTGCGCTGTATAAACACGTCTGTAATCTCAGTTCTATTTTGTTCGATTTGTGCTTGTTGTTGCTGTATGGAGATCTCTTGTTCAACTTGTTGCGCTTCAGAATCAATAAGAATCTCTTCTATCGCAATCATCGGGGCACCAACGCCTGCAACTGCAACAGACATATTTTCATGAGCTGCTTGTACATCATCTTGTTGTTGATGCGAAATAATCGTCTCAGATAGGACTGAGTGTGCGGGTACAGTTTGTGCTGAGCGATCTTGCTCAACATCTGTATTACTTAGGCTATTTTTTAAAATATCAGTAATTTGATCAGAAATATTTTGTTCTTGACGTTGAGCATCATCAAGCAATGTTAGCGCACTCTGTTCAGTAAGTAAGATCTGCTTGTCATCCAAATCTAATTGCGCTTGTTGAATCTGCGGCTCATTTTCATGTGAATGTTCTTTATTCTCAAAATATATGGGTTCTAAGATTTCAGTCAGTAAAGGTGGCGTTGCAGATTGCTTTTTGAGTTCATACACTAATTTTGAGAGTTGTTGTAATTGCTCATCTGTTTTAAAAAACTCGATAAATTGATCATCTAAACCCAGTTCATTGACTGCCAAAATTTTTTTAATTTTACATAATAATTCTTGCATACTGCCCCCTTTCAATGATCAATCATTTTATTTATCAAAAATTTAACCTTGACCACGGGTCAAATCAAAATCCCCACCTTCCGTACTAAAACTCACTTGACGGCGGCACCATGGGCAAACGACATATTCACTATAGCCGTCATAACACATCAGATTGCCACAACCACACATGGCAAAAGCAGTATCTGCATAACAATGTGGACATTGCGACCATCCTTCTAATTTTGATGTATTAATTTGTGGTTTTTCAGCACTATGATCCGTCCAACTAAAATATTCCTCACTGATCGCTTCGCAAGTCTCTAATTTAAAATTGTATAAATTAATATTTAAGTCAGATAAACCGCCATATTGTAAATTTCTGCTATATTTCAACAGATAAGGGTGTTGTAATTTTTGACAACGCCCAATAAAAGTAACGACACGATCATCAGCATGGCTTTTTCGGAACGTGAGTTTTGACTTAGCTAAGTTCATATAACGCTGATCAAGTGGAATTAATTCTTCTGAGTTTTGAAAATTTGCCACGCTAACACTTTGTGACACCACAGAAGCACTGATCCATTTACATAGACCTTTGACATATTCTTGGTTAATTTGATCAACCGAAATACAGTGTTCCGTTAATTCTTTTAAGATAGAAAAATCAACATCTTGTCCAAGACCAATCACAATCAAAGTCACACGATGGCTATATTTCGTTTTCCATTGTTGAATAGCATCTTGATAATCATCCGTCGGGCGACCATCGGTAAATAAATAAACGACGGGTTTCCAGTCACCTTTAACATCTGCAGTGGTTTTGATCACTGAGCGATCTATTTCTTTACCTAAATGGGTCAGTGCTTTGCCTAGATGCGTCCCGCCGCCCAAAGGTAATTCACATCGTTGATAGGCATATAATTCTGTGAGTGGTACTAAAGTACGCACAATTCCCGCATAAGCAATCAATGAAACATAGACTGTTTCTAGTGCATAAGGGTCGGTGCATAAACTACGCATAATAAAGTCAACACCTTCTTGCACAGCAACTAAAGGCTGCCCCGCCATAGATTCGGAACAATCAATCACGAAAAATACAGGTAATCGACGCATAAACTCACCTTGTTCATTGTTATTATTTCAAGCCTTTTTATTAAACTTACATTCAATTGCATTTGAGAATGATTTTATAGCACCAATTGAATTTCCGAAGGCGGCGGCGGCAACTCAATTGCATCTGCGACACCTGCACTACTACTCCCCGCTACCACACTTGCAGAAACCCATTTAAAGAAACTGGCAAATGAGTTCGAATCCATCGAATCCAACACCACAACTTGAGAAGTCAATTGTTGTAATGCTTCAGTTTTGGCTTTTGGACCCGCAGCACATGCCACAATCGTTGCAAAGTTAAGCTGTTGAATAGTTGGAATAATCTGTTGATAGGCATATACATCTGAGGGTGAACCATCCGTCATGAGGAACAAGAGTGGTCGCCAATCACCTTTTTGTTCTTCTGTGCTTTTCTTGATATTTTTTTGCACATCTTCTGCTAACAGCTCCAAGGCTGCCCCCATAAATGTTGCACCAACACTCGGTACTTCAATTTCAGGCAATTGCACTTGATCCAACGGCGTTAAAGGCAAATAAATTTTTGCCTGCATATCAAAGGTAATGACACTAAGATGTACACTTTCCAATGCATAAGGATCTTGCCTGAGCGCACTCAGCATCGACTGCAAGCCCACATTTACCGAATGAATTGGCTCTCCACGCATAGAGCCTGAGGTATCTAATAAAATATAAACAGGTAGTCGACGCATATTTTTTCCTCGTGATGATTTGTCGTGATTAAATGGATCATTCACATGATTAAACGTATTGTTTTAGCCATTCCACAAAGTTATCTGACTCAGACGATGAGCCAATGGCGTTAAATTTCCAACCAGCATTCTCACGCACGAGTTCAGCAAAAAGTAAGGAACGTTGTTGTTCATATTGTCCCTGACCTGACAAATTAAAACGGACCATTTCTTTGCCAGAAGCATCAACAGCACGAATAAACGCATTTTGTACCTGTCCAAAATGCTGCTTGTTTTTATTGCCTTCGTAAATTTGCACAATAAATACAATTTTATGATAAACAGGTGCTAATGAATTTAATTTAACAATGATTTGCTCATCATCCCCATCACCTGCCCCCGTACGGTTATCTCCTGTGAGCCAAATATGACCAGAGGGGTGCTTAAGATTATTGAAGAAAATAACGTCACTATTGTTTAAAGTCGGATGCCCCGAAGTATCTCGCCCGAGATTTTGCACTTTACCATTAGCATCACATAAAAAAGCGATCACATCCAAATCATATTCTGCAGTTTGTCCGCCAAATAATCCCCCTAAAAAGCCCTTTTTCTGCTCGGCGATGTCCCAACCCAAGCCAATGGTGACCAGTGACAGATTATTTTCTGCCTTTTCTAATGTCAGACCTTGTCCTTTTGCTAATGTAATCCCCATGTTATTTTCCTTTTTTTCTTTTAGTTGAAAGCTTTAGGGACAGCGAAATATCTTAATTTTCAGCCATCCGATCTATCGTTTTTATCTTTAAGTGAGGTCTAAAATCATCTATATACTTAAAGTACAACATTGACTTCAGGGGGTGGTGGTGGTAAATCACTCAAACCTGTCACTTCTTTTTGTCCTGCATCGACTTTTTGGCTGCCTGTAGAAATACTTGCAGACACCCATTTAAAAAATGCTTTGATGGTATTTGAATCTGCGGTTGCAAGCTCCACCACGACTTCCGTGATTTGCTTTAAAATTGCTGTTTCAGCATTGTGTCCTGCAGCACATGCAATGACCATACCCGTTTTGACTTTTTTTAGTTTTTCAAAACCTTTCTTCCAGTCATCTGTCGGTGCACCATCCGTCATGATAAAGACCAAAGGTTTCCAATCTCCACGCGTATCTGGTGTCGTTTTTTGCACTTCTTGTTCAATTTTATCCGCCAATAATGACAACGCTTCACCAAGCTGTGTTGTACCTGTTGCTTGTAAATTCGGCGTATTAAACATTGCCAATTCAGTCAATGGCATCAACTGTTTGGCAGTTGTATCAAAAGTGATGATAGACAAATAAGCGGTTTCTAAGGCGTAGGGATCTTGTCGCAAAGAGGAGACCAACATTTCCACCCCATTTTTAACAGCTTCAATAGGTTCACCTAACATCGAGCCTGATGTATCAAGCAATAAATAAACGGGCAATCTTCTCATGCTTATCTGTCCTTGTTATCAATTTATAAACTTTGTTGTTATAAGCATCTTAGCTTAAATATTAAAATAGTAGAATATCCTGATTTTCTAATTTTCAATTTAATATCATTTCTCTTTAGGACACATTTCAACATTAATTTGTGTTTATTACTTTAAAAGTATTGTTATTTTCAAGCAGCAACATGATGATTTTGTCATCATATTGCGCATACCAAAGTCGAAACCTCAGTTAAAACATCTTAATTAATTTGTGCGACCTTCCTGATTTGCATGACCTGAGCAATGTGCTCCACCACCAATGACAAAACCACGTTCTGCTTTACATGAACCAATCACTTGCCCACGTGAATCATACGTTGTCACTGTTGATGCACATCCTGTCATGACTAGCGCAGTAAAAAGTGCAATTAATCCTGAAATTTTCATTTTCTTTCCTCTAAATCCTGACGAATTGTCAATAAACCCAATTAATCCAATTGAATTTGCGTGCTTGCTGGTGGAATCGGTAATAAGCCTGTTTTAATATTCACTTGTCGATAATCAATGCCTTTGGCATTTCCATGACCATAGCAAACCGCTTTTGCCCCAAAAATAAAACCTTGCGTGGCTTTACACGCCCCAATTGCATTTCCTGCGGCATCATAAGTAATGACTTTGGCACTACAACCACTCAGAAACACTAAAAGACTTGCTATAAAATACTTTTTAAAACTCACCTTAACCCCTACTTCAGTTTAATTAAATAATTTATAAAAATTATTTATTTATTTTTAATTGGAGCGAATTTTATCTATTATTTTTAAACTGTAAAGGATTATTTTTAATACATAATAAAAAACCACTCGAAAGTGGTTTTTAAATATATGCGCTTTAAGTATTTAATATTGGTTTATTTTCACGTCTTTCTTGTAAGGCTTTTTTGATCACCTGATACCCGCCTGTTAAACCTAAAGTTGCCATGATCACAGCAACAATAATATCGGGTAATAAACTGCCTGTACCAAATACACCTACTGCTGCAAAAATCACCGCAACATTGCCAATCGCATCATTACGGCTACACAACCACACTGACCGCATATTAGCGTCACCATCGCGAAATGCATAAAGGATCACGGCTGCAATCACATTGGCGATCAATGCTAATATCCCAATGGCTCCCATTGTCATGGCTTCAGGGGGAATACCTTGCATATAGGCATAAGCTGATTTACCAATCACCACAAAACCAAACAATGCCATGGTCAAGCCTTTGA
Source organism: Acinetobacter sp. 251-1 (assembly GCF_030329305.1). Taxonomy (NCBI): domain Bacteria; kingdom Pseudomonadati; phylum Pseudomonadota; class Gammaproteobacteria; order Moraxellales; family Moraxellaceae; genus Acinetobacter; species Acinetobacter sp. 251-1. Next base: position 171,670 of record NZ_JACANS010000004.1, read on the forward strand.
TCAACGCAACAGTCGCACGCCAATATAAACTCGCACCCAATACCGCCAGCGAAATGCCATAGTTCACAGCATCACCAAAGAAATCGAGTGAATCTGCCCAAAGTGCAGATGAATGTGCATAAGCACCGCCAACCAACTCCACAAAAAACAGCGTAAGGTTAATGATGAGTGCAATCCATAACGCAGTACGGAACTTACTATTTGGTTTTTGTGGTGCAGGTTCATGACTACACGCACATGCCATGCTGACTCCCCTTGCTTAAAGATTTATCTGTATTATGCTATTTAAAACTATGGACTAACTCCAAGGTCAAGTACTTTTGTGGAGCATATATCATGCAACAATATCTCATCAGCGATTTGGCTAAAAAGACCCAATTGAGTACAGATACGATTCGGTTTTATGAAAAGAAAAATTTGATTCAAGCCAGTTTTCGAGCTGAAAATAACTATAAATATTATAATGATGAAACATTAAAACGTTTAATTTTCATTAAGCGTTGTCGTGCATTGGATATGACCTTACAAGAGATCATCGCCTTATTGGAACAAGTTCAACACCCTGAACGAGGTTGTAAAATTGTTGATCAGTTAATTGCAGAACATATTCAACATGTTGAAACACGGATTTTAGAATTACAAAGTTTTAAAACACAGCTTGTTGCTTTGCGCCAATCTTGTGCTTCGGACAGCACCATTGATCATTGTCAGATTGTGAAAAATTTAGCCGCTGCAATCGAATAGATCTAAAGTTTCCGTTGGATACAGGATTAAGGAATACGCCTGCACCCAACACAATAGATGACTTTGCTGATCGTCTATGCTAGACATCAAAGCGACTTCTGATTTACCCGCTTTGACAATGCTTCGGCAGATTCCTTACGTTCAGAATAACGATCTGTCAAATATGCGGCTTGCCCACGTGTCAACAATGTAAACTTATATAACTCCTCCATGACATCCACAATGCGGTCATAATAAGATGATGGTTTCATCCGATCATTTTCATCAAACTCTAAAAATGCTTTTGGAATAGATGACTGATTTGGAATCGTGATCATACGCATCCAACGCCCTAAAATCCGCAGTTGATTGACTGTATTAAATGACTGTGAACCGCCACTTACTTGCATCAAAGCTAAAGTTTTTCCTTGCGTGGCACGAATTGCCCCTGCTGCCAATGGAATCCAATCAATCTGCGCTTTAAAAATAGAACTCATGGAACCATGACGCTCAGGTGAACACCAAACCATTCCCTCCGACCATGCTAACAGTTCATGCAACTCCTGCACTTTTGGATGTGAAGTGTCGGCATCCTCAGGTAAAGGTAAAGCTTTAGGATGGAAAATTTTCACTTCAGCACCAAACTGTTCTAGGATACGCCCTGCTTCAAGTACAGCTAAACGGCTAAACGAACGCGCTCGATTTGAACCATACAGCAATAAAATTCGAGGTGGATGCTCATTTTCTCTTGCTTGAACTTTTTCAAACGTTGGATGCTCAAGCAGGTTTAAATCAATATTTGGAAGATTCATTTTTAAAACCTTTAAAAATCACTTAGGCAAAAAATTTCTTTCTAAGCCACAAGGAAACACTGACCAGTAGAATCAATACAGGCACTTCAACCAATGGCCCGATCACAGTGGTAAATGCCACAGGAGAAGCCAAACCAAATGTTGCGATTGCCACAGCAAGTGCTAACTCAAAATTGTTACCTGCGGCGGTAAATGAAATTGCGGTGGTTTTGGGATAATCATTACCCATCCATTTACTCATGAAAAAGCTAATGAAAAACATTAGGATAAAATACAGCGTTAACGGAATGGCAATTCGCAATACATCTAGTGGCAATGCAACCACATCCGCACCTTTAAGGCTAAACATCGCAACAATCGTAAATAGCAATGCCAATAAGCTCAGTGGGCTGATTTTAGGAATAAAAGTATTTTGATACCAATCTAAGCCTTTTTGTTTGACCAAAATCAAACGCGTTAAAAAACCAAGTAAAAATGGAATACCAAGATAAATCAATACCGCTTGCGTGATCGTCCAAAAACTCACATTGATCACTTGCGCTTCAACACCAAAAAATGGCGGTAAATACGTTAAAAATAGCCACGCATAACTACTAAAAAACAGAATTTGGAAAATACTGTTAAATGCAACCAACGCCGCAACATACTGCTGATCACCACAAGCAAGATTATTCCAGACCAACACCATCGCAATACAACGTGCTAAGCCAATTAAAATCAACCCTGTCATATATTCAGGATAATCCTGTAAAAATAGGATTGCGAGTGCAAACATAAGACATGGCGCAATCAACCAATTTTGTACTAAAGACAAAACTAAGGTTCGCTTATCCTGAAAAACTTGACTTAAATTTTTATAATCCACTTTGGCTAAAGGTGGATACATCATCAAAATTAAACCAATGGCAATGGGCAAATTTACTGTTCCCATGCTCATCTGATTTAAACTTTGTGCAGATTTTGGGAAAAATAGTCCTATGGCTATCCCTACTGCCATCGCAATAAAAATCCAAAGCGTAAGATTGCGATCTAAAAAAGAAAGTTTCTGAGCTGACATAGTTGAATATTCATCCAATTAGAGCAATATTTTCGAGCGATTTGGTTAATTGTTGTGCATCCATTTGCTCAAAATTTAGTGCAAAAAATGCATCAAAACGGCGCTGAATATGTTGAACAGTTAAATTGAATGCTTGTAATTTTTCTTCTTCTGGCAAATTTAAATGCGATGGATCATCTAACCCCCAATGCACTTTTAAAGCATTTCCTAAATAGAGTGGACATGCTTCATTGGCAGCTTCGCTACACACGGTCACCACAATCTCAGGCGCAAATGCTTCACATGCCTGCATATTTTTACTCGACAAATGCTCAGTCGGGATATTCAAACTTTGTAAGGTTTTCAAAGTCAATGGATGTACCTGACCTGAAGGATGACTACCTGCACTGCATGCCTGAAATCCTGTTGGTGCTTGAGCATTAAATAAAGCTTCCGAAAGAATACTGCGGCAGCTATTCCCTGTACATAAGAATAAAATTTTCATATTAATTCAACTATTTATTAATAACAATTTGGATTTTCAGCGCATGCATCTTGAGCGCACTCAAAACGCTGATCCTGTGCTGAAAGTTGCAGTAAAATCTCTTTGCACCATAAGGCTAAATCATCATGTAACCGATAATAGACCCATTGTCCTTGACGGCGATCTTGCAAAATTTGTGCACTACGTAACAGCGCTAAATGTCGTGAAATTTTCGGCTGACTCAAATCTAGTCCTACCGTCAAATCACAAACACAACGCTCACCTTGTTTAACAATCATCATTAAAATATCGAGCCGAGTTTGATCGGCAAGGCATTTAAAAAAATCGACTTGATTCATATTTATATATGGATATACGAATTTCCATATATACTAAACTTTAAATGATCAAAATGCCAATTTTTCCAACACATCATTTTAAATTCCGAGTTTTTTACTAGGTTGAATCTATTTTTTTTATCACTAGAATAATACCCATAAAGTTTTTATGCCTTTTGTGATATGACTATTTGCCACGTTACCGAACTCCTCTCGCCAGCTGGTTCACTCAAGAATATGCGCTATGCATTTGCCTATGGTGCGGATGCTGTATATGCAGGTCAGCCACGTTATAGCTTGCGAGTTCGTAACAATGCATTTGATCATGATAATTTGAAAATTGGCATTACCGAAGCACATGCTTTGGGTAAAAAGTTTTATGTTGTGGTGAACATTCAACCACATAATGCGAAGCTAAAAAACTTTATCCGAGATCTTGAACCTGTGGTTGCAATGCAACCTGATGCACTCATTATGTCTGATCCCGGTTTGATCATGATGGTACGTGAACATTTCCCTGACATGTCGATTCACCTATCTGTTCAAGCCAATGCAGTCAACTGGGCGACAGTCAAGTTTTGGAAAAATATGGGCTTAACTCGTGTGATTTTATCACGTGAATTATCCCTCGAAGAGATCGAAGAAATTAAGCAAAATGTTCCTGATATGGAAATTGAAGTTTTCGTACATGGCGCACTTTGCATGGCTTATTCCGGTCGTTGCTTACTTTCAGGCTATATGAATAAACGTGATGCCAATCAAGGCGCTTGCACCAATGCGTGTCGCTGGGATTATAAAGTTCACGAAGCAGCAGAAGATGCATCTGGGGATGTCATTCCAGTCCAACCACTGGAGACAGCATCAAGCTGCTGCACCAATAAAGATGCCGACGAGCAACACGCCCAAAATCAACATCAATTTGGCGAGCCGGTTTTACTACAACGCAATGAAGAAGAGATGTTCGCTGCTGAAGAAGATGAACATGGTACTTACTTCATGAATTCTAAAGATTTACGTGCTGTACAGCATGTGGATCGTTTAACTCAAATGGGCGTCCATTCTTTAAAGATTGAAGGACGCACCAAATCATACTTTTACTGTGCTAGAACTGCACAAATTTATCGTAAAGCGATTGATGATGCACATGCAGGCAAAGAGTTTGACCCTGCACTGATGACTCAGCTTGAAGGTTTGGCAAATCGTGGCTATACCGAAGGTTTCTTACGTCGTCATATACATCGTGAATATCAAAATTATGAAACAGGTTCATCCCGCTTTGATCATCAACAATTTGTCGGTGAGGTTTTAGAGCGTAATGGAGACTATATCGTGGTTGATGTGAAAAATCGCTTTGTCGTAGGCGACACCTTAGAGCTCATGACAACTAGTGGAAATATCACATTCATTTTAACAGAAATGAAAGATATGAAAGATACACTCATTCCCCATGCCAAAGGCTCAGGGCATATTGTTAAAATTCCGATTCCTGCTGATGTTGACATGAATTTTGCATTACTGATCCGCAATCTCCCCAATTCAAGCGCAGATATTTCTGCTGCTTCTTTAGCCTATATAGCGAGCTAATTATGGCACTTTTCATTACAGATCAATGCACAAATTGCGATATGTGTGTGCCCGAATGCCCAAACCAAGCCATTTTTGAAGGTGAAAAATTCTATGAAATTGATGTCGAGCGCTGTACTGAATGCGTTGGTTTTTATGAGCATCAAACCTGTGTCAATGTCTGCCCGATTGAATGTATTGAACCACATCCCGAACATAGAGAAACTCACGCAAAATTGTTAGAAAAATTTCATGGTTTAAATTTATTTCATCGTTCTTAAATCACAGTAAGATAACGATAAATAATAAAAAAAGTTGATTGGATCAACTTCACGCCAAAAACAATAAATTTAGTAGGGGAAACGAAAGCCAAAGTGTTATTGGGGGAATTTGGGGAACACTTTGGCTTTCAATTTAACAATAAAATTAGGTCTTTTCGTACACAAAAATTCACATATGACATCTAATCATTCTATACACTTTACAATCATTAAATCTCATGATTTGACATACGATAAAGTTCAATCATGCTGACTGCATAACAATGCAGAATTTATTCGCCATTTTTCTCAATTAAGGGCAACATAAAAAAGATGATTATTTTGAACTATTGTATTTAATGGGCTTATTTATTTTTTAGCTAAGCTTTTTACTATATTTTATATATTAAGAATAAGTAGAAAGTCTTGCGTATTTACCACACAATTCAACAAAAGCTTTTGTTTTCTTTATTTTTTTAGTAAATTCATTCTTTTATAAGTTTTTTTCCTAAGTAATACAAATCTTTAGCACGACTATGTATAAGTTAAATTTATTGGTATGATAATTAAAATTTTCGTCATGGTTCAGTTCAAATATTGTTTTTGAATTTTTATTGTTTGATTTCAATTGCAGTCAATAAAGAGCCACGCAAAACCAATTTCAAATTGAAAAATTTTTGCTTGTCGTATCAGCCTTCTAGAGAAGACACAAATTTGTTTTAAGCTGTATTGGGTAATTAAGCGATTTAATTTATAAGTGTATTCATTTAAGTGCATTTTATTATTCAGGATTTAAACATGAACAAGTTGTTTGGTGTTTTACTCAGTGCATCTGTGCTTTCTCTTGCAGCATGTGGTAAACAAGAAGCACCTAAAACAGAAACCGCATCTACAGGTGATGCAAAAGAACATACAGTGGTTATGGCGTCTACAGGCTCAGATGCAGATGTATGGCGTTATATCGCAACCTTGCCTGAAACCAAACAAGCAGGTATTAAGCTTGAAGTTAAGAACTTTACAGACTACGTGTCTATGAACACCGCTGTTGCTAACAAAGAAATTGACATCAATGCATTCCAATCTTATGCATATTTGGTTGCATTTAACGACTCAAACAAAGATAAAATTGCACCCATTTCAACTACCTATTTAGAGCCAATGGGCATTTACTCAAGCAAAGTAAAAAAAGTTGAAGAGTTCTCTCAAGGCGCAACTATTGCCATTCCAAATGATGGTGCAAATGAATCACGTGCCTTATTGTTATTACAATCTGCAGGTCTGTTAAAATTAAAAGCTGATTTTGATAACGTCAAGGGTACACCTGCTGATATCATTGAAAATAGTAAAAAAATTGTGATCAAACCCATTCAAATGGCAACTGCGGTACGTGCAAAAGATGAAGTCGATGCCATCGTTCTTGGAAATACCTTAGCAATGGAAGGTGGATTGAACGTATTAAAAGATTCGATCTATTATGAACCAATTGACCAAAGCACCAAAATGAACGTGAATGTTCTTGCAGTTGCTGAGTCACGTAAAGATGATCCAATCTTGAAAAAAGTCGGTGAACTCTACCATGTTGCTGCTGTAGGCAAATATGTTCAAGAACATTTTGGTGGCACTAAAGTAGATGTAAATAAACCTGTTAGCTATTTAACAGAAAACAAATAACATCTTTTTTGATGTCCATGAAACAGGCAAAATGATTTTGCCTGTTTTTTCATTTTTGTATAGTTTTTGACAACATGATCGAATTTAAAAATATCTCAAAACATTATGATCTCAAAGGTCAAACCCTACGTGCCTTGGATGACATTAATCTACAGATTCCGAATGGCAGTATTTTTGGCATTATTGGTTATAGTGGTGCAGGAAAAAGCACCTTAATCCGTATGATCAATCTCTTGGAACGTCCAAGCCAAGGGCAAGTCATCATCAATGATAAGGACTTCACTGCATTAGATGCACGCGCATTACGTCAAGAACGTGCAAATATTGGCATGATTTTTCAACATTTTAATTTGCTTGAAACCAAAACTGTTGCTGCCAATATTGAAATGCCAATGAAATTATTAGGTTTTTCTAAGGCTGAACGTGAAAAGCGTTTAAATGAATTGCTTGAATTCATTGACCTTAAACATAAAAAAAATGCTTTTCCTGATGAACTGTCTGGCGGGCAAAAACAACGTGTCGGAATTGCACGTGCCTTAGCCAACCATCCTAAAATTTTACTTTGTGATGAAGCAACTTCTGCTCTTGATCCACAAACTACCAAATCCGTCCTAGCATTATTGAAAAAAATCAATAAAGAACAAGGTATTACTATCGTAATGGTCACCCATGAAATGGATGTAATTGAGTCAGTTTGTGACCATGTTGCTGTGATGGAGTTTGGCAAAGTTATTGAAACAGGTTCAACCCTAGATATTTTTAGCCGCCCAAAACAAGCGACGACACGCAATTTTATTCAAACTGTTTTACAACAACAGTTACCTGTTAATATATTGAATAATTTAGAAAATAAAAATCATAATAGCATTTATAATCTACAATTTTTAGGTACATCTGCTCAAGAAACCGTGATTCAAAAACTAATTCAACAATTTGATATTAGCCTTAATATTGTCTTTGCCAATATGACTGAAATCAATGGTTCAGTGATTGGGCAAATGTTTGTGCAGTTACTCGGCGATCCGATTGTGATCCAACAAGCGGTACAGTTTCTTGCTTTACAAGGGGTTAAAGTGTCTCAATCAGGAGTAGCAGAATGAGAGATCTCATCGTTCAATGGCTCACTGAAGTCACAGCGCCTTATTGGCAAAGTTCATTGTCTATCGACCAATTTGTGACGGCCATGCAAGAAACCATGCATATGGTGTTTTTTGCAATGCTGTTTGGTGGTATCTGGGGCTTTATTCAAGCCATCATCTTATTGGTTACGCGTCCAAATGGAATTTTGCCAAATAAATTGATTTATCATGTGCTTAATCCAATTGTAAATGCACTACGTTCACTTCCATTCATCATTTTGTTAATAGCAGTTATTCCTCTGACCAAAATGATTGTCGGTACATCCATCGGGACTTGGGCGGCAATCGTCCCTTTAACTATTTATGTGGGACCTTACATTGGACGTTTGATTGAAACGTCACTGTTAGAAGTCAATGAAGGTATTGTTGAATCAGCCCAAGCGATGGGTGCATCACCTTGGCAAATTATTTTTAAATTCATCATTCCTGAAGCACGTAGTTCACTCATCTTAAATTTGACCACGGCAACCATTAGCCTCATCGGTGCAACAGCTATGGCAGGCGCTGTCGGCGCAGGCGGTATTGGTGATCTCGCAATTTCTTATGGATATCAACGCTTTGATACAAGTGTAGTCATTCTTACTGTGATTGTACTGTTGATTTTAGTTCAACTTGTACAAAGTCTAGGGGATTGGTTATCTAAATTAAGATAATGTCTATTTTTAAACAAAACTAAAAACCAGTACTTCATGTACTGGTTTTTTTTAATTGATCATCAAATTATTCTTTTGAACTTCGACATTCTAATCAAATCAAAACTTGCACCCTACTGCATCTCGTACGACAATATCATATTATTGTTTTAAATTTGCTTAGGCTATTTCATGTCACAACCCTTGGACGTTTTAGGCGGGATTACCGCAGAACAATTTCTCTCAGAATATTGGCAAAAAAAACCACTCTTAGTCCGCAATGCACTCCCTGAAATTACCAATATTTTGGTTCCTGAAGATGTCATGGAACTCGCACTCGATGAAAATATCACAGCGCGTCTGATCAAACAAAAAGACAAAGATCCAAAGCAGTGGACAGTGAAAAATTCACCATTGATTAAAGGTGATTTTCAAAAAATGCCAAAACTTTGGACGCTTCTTATTCAAGCGATAGACCACTACTCTTTTGATTTAGCTGAGCTTTGGAAAAAATTTCCATTTATTCCACAATGGCGCCGTGATGATATTATGGTGTCTTATGCACCTCAAGGTGGTTCTGTTGGTCAACATTTTGATTTTTATGATGTATTTTTAGTCCAAGGTTTTGGTCATCGCCGTTGGCAATTGGGTCAAATGTGTGATGCTGAAACAGAATTTGTAGTAGGTCAACCACTCAAATTATTACCTGAAATGGATGTTCATTTTGATGAAGTCCTCGCACCGGGTGATTTGCTATATGTGCCACCTGGACTGTCACATTATGGCGTGGCGGAAGACCATTGTTTGACTTATTCTTTTGGGTTCCGTATGCCAAATGTGCCTGACATGATGGATCGTATTTGTGATAAATTTTCAGAAAATATGAACTTGAAAAATCCTCTCGTCGATATTATTCGTGACCAAGTATCGCGTGCAGGTGAAGTCACTGAAAATGAACTCACTTATTTGAAAGTAAAAATTTTAGAACAATTGCAAAACTCAATGGTATTAGATGATGCCATTATGAGTTTAGTGTCTGATTCGAAATATCCTGAAAATATTCCAGAAGCTGAAGAAATTGGCACAGGTGATTTAGAACAAGCCATTGATCAAGGCTACATCATTCAACTTGAACCTGCATCACGCTTACTTTATTCTGACCAAGATCATGACATTTTATTTTGGGCAAATGGTGAAGCTTTGTGTATTTCTGAACAATTCACGCCATTTTTACAGCAAATTGCAGATGGTCACAGCATTGAATTAAATTTCGATTTAGCCGATGATGAAATTTTAGAAGACTTGGTTATGCTTTTAAATGAATCTGTTTTAATGCTCGTCCCTACCGAAGAAGAATAGAATCTTTCATGTGCCGAGATCTGTATTTAGGCACATAGTTTACATGCTAAAGGAATATTGAATGCAAAATTTACGTTGTTATCAACAATTACCTGTATGGCATTTTGCCAATATTCCTGACGGCTTTAAAAAAGCGCACAACACTCAAATAGGCACTTGGGCAAAATTAGATATTTTACAAGGTCATCTAGACTTTGCCCTGCTGAATGAACACGGCGATGTTCTTTCTCAACAGCAATTTAATGCAGAACACCAACCTCCTTTTATTGCACCACAAACTTGGCACAAGATTATCTCGGCAAGTCCTGATATAAAGTGCCAACTGAGCTTCTACTGTGATGTAGAGAATTATTTTTCTAAAAAATATCAACTAGCTGCAACGCATTCCGAAATTCTCATGGCAATGCCTTACCTCAATATAGGTAAGGCTTTAGACATTGGCTGTGGTCATGGACGGAATACTTTATATTTAAATCAACATGGCTTTGAGCTAGATGCTTTTGATGTCAATCCTACGAGTATCCATAAACTCAACGAGATCATTCAAACGGAAAAGTTAGAGCATATTCACACGACTATTCGCGATTTAAATCAAGATCAAAACTTAAATGGCCAATATGATTTTGTCTTTTCTACTGTAGTCATGATGTTTTTACAGCCAGAAACTATTCCACCTTTAATTCAAAATATGCAAAATGTCACCCAAACCAATGGTTTTAACTTGATCGTCTGCGCAATGGATACAGAGGATTATCCTGCCCAAGCTGATTTTCCATTCACATTTAAAAGCAACCAATTACGTGAATATTATCAAGCATGGAACATTTTAAAATACAATGAAAATGTCGGTGAATTACATCGTACAGATGAACACGGCAAGCGCATCAAACAACGATTCGCAACCTTATTGGCGCAAAAAATCTAAGCTCTTTTTCATGCTCACTAGCATACTAAACACTCGGCACGAACTCTCTGATTTTTAAAATAGAATCTTTCTTATTTCTAACAATTCAATACTTGAGAAAACAACATAAAATTGGCAACTTAGCAGCATAATATTAAGTTGGACAAACTATTCCTATGGCAAGCCCTGCTCAAGCAATAAGAAGTAAATTTTTTAATACTTTCTTTTCACGTTATTCTGTTTGGTTCTTGTGTTTATTCATCGCAATTTATCTGACATGGACGATTTTTTTACATGAGTCCCATTTTATTTACTATTTCTTTTCCGATACAGTACTCAATATTGCATGGGTCATCAGTATTGTACTAAGCGGTGTCGGGATTTATGACATTCTTCAAAGTAAACATGCGATTCTCAGAAACTACCCCATTATGGGACATTTCCGCTTTTTCTTTGAAAGTTTCCGTCCTGAAATTCGTCAATATTTCATTGAATCTGATGAAGATGCACTACCTTTTTCACGGTCACAACGCAGTCTAGTTTACCAACGTGCAAAAAACGAAAATGCCGACAAACCCTTTGGCTCAATCATTGATGTCTATCAACAAGATTACCGTTTTCTGACCCATTCTTTAGCACCTTGCCACCCTGCTGATCATACAACTTTCCGGATCCATATTGGTAATGAGCAATGTTCGCAACCCTATAGTGCCTCAATCATGAATATTTCAGCAATGAGTTTTGGCAGTCTCAGTGCGAATGCCATCCGTGCATTGAATAAAGGTGCTCAAATGGGGCAGTTTTACCATGACACAGGCGAAGGCAGCCTAAGTCCTTATCATCTTGAAAATGGTGGGGATATTGTGTGGGAACTGGGCAGTGGTTATTTTGGTTGCCGAACTCTAGATGGGAAATTTGATCCTGAAAAATTTCAACAACAAGCCGCTAACCCTGTGATTAAGATGATTGAAATCAAACTCTCACAAGGTGCTAAACCTGGACATGGAGGAATTTTACCTAAAAATAAAATCAGTGAAGAAATTGCCCAAATTCGTGGTGTTTCACGCGATGAAGACTGTGTTTCACCAGCGTCACATTCTGCTTTTAGCACCCCAATTGAAATGATGCATTTCATTCAAAAATTACGTGAATTATCCAATGGAAAACCCGTGGGTTTTAAACTGTGTATCGGACAACCTTGGCAGTTTATGGGTATTGTTAAAGCCATGCTTGCCACTAAAATCGTGCCTGATTTTATCGTGGTTGATGGTTCTGAGGGAGGTACAGGTGCTGCTCCAATCGAGTTAATTGACCACATGGGGACACCATTACGTGAAGGCTTACTTTTTGTTCACAATACTTTGGTCGGCGCAGGCTTACGTGAGCAAATAAAAATTGGTGCCAGTGGTAAAATTATCTCTGCTTTTGATATTGCAAGTACCATGGCGATGGGCGCAGATTGGGTGAATTCAGCACGTGGCTTTATGTTTGCTGTAGGCTGTATACAAGCGCAAAGTTGCCATACAAATCAATGCCCTGTCGGGGTTGCAACACAAGACAAAGAACGCCAAAAAGCCTTAGATGTGCCAACAAAGTCAGAACGTGTTTTCCATTTCCAGCAAAATACGCTCAAAGCTTTAGCTGAAATGATCGCAGCGGCAGGTTTACAGCATCCAACCGAAATTAAACCGCACCACTTAGCTCAACGTATCAATGACCGTGAAATTAAAAACTATGCACAATTACATTTTTGGATGAAAGATGGCGAATTACTTTCATGTGAAAATAAAGATGAAGAAAACTTCTATTTTAGAATGTGGAATTTAGCTGCTGCTGAAAAGTTTTAATTTTATTTATACCTTATCTTGTACAATCATTTTAAATAAAAGAGGAAAAATCCTCTTTTATTTTCACATCCATAATGCAAACTAGACTAAGATTTAATTGTAAAAGCTGTTCTGTTCAGTGCAAAAATTGTCAGCTATCACCATGCTGAATTAAATGTCACTGGTGCATATCATATTACCCAACACAATACTTTTCTTGCGATTGTTCAATATCTAGGGATACTCTATGAAACCGGGATATGTGATTGATGATGCTGTTTTAATCCCCTACACAGCCAATAATTCATCCTGATTTGATGCAAAACATCTACATTATATCCATGGTCTATTGGTTATTTTTTGACAGGATCAAAGTCAGATTTAAATGTGAGTAAAAAAATATGCATATTACGCAAAAGTTAATATTTACAAGCTGTCTTAGTTGTTCTTTACCTGTATTTGCCACAGTGGGTGGTCCACAAACGATTGAAGTTTTGGGCTACGAAGCCAAAGAGCAGAAAGTTTATTTGCTTAAACACTATGAAGATGAACGTGGTCGACTGCCACAATTGTATTATTATCAGTTTAAAAATAATGCTAAGCCCAACAAGTTGATCCAAGTTAATTCTTTATATATCCATCCTAAAACGAAAAAAATTGATTATGATCAGGAGGATACTCGCTTTAATCAAGAACTTGCCAAAATCACAAAGCGTTTACAACCATTAACTGCCACATCTTCTCAATATCGTATTGTGATTAACAAAAAAACGATTCAACATGTCCCAGTTTGGTATGATCCCAAACAAAAACAACCTGAGTTTCATTATACCTATCATGTGAAAAATCAAAATTTTAAAAGCTTACAACAACAAGCAACTGCATATCAGCAGCAATTAACAATCTCACAGCAATTTCTGATTCCTCAACAAAATAAAGTTCTGGTGACTGTAAAATATCTGGGTATTCCTTTTGAAACAGGTTATACGATAGAAGACCCCGTATTATTATTACCGACTCAATAAATTAAAAATGCGCTCTATCAGCGCATTTTTATCTCTTCTTTTTCAGTAACCCATTATTTTAAAATAAATTAGTGTAAGCTTTGGTGTTGCCTAAATTTGGATTATCAATTGCATCTTTACATTGTGCTTTATCACGCTCGTAATCTGCTTTTTTCTGACTCAATGCATGATCTTTTTCAAGTGTTGCACGTGCAAAATTATCCAAACTCGTTAAAGATTTTCGACACAAAGCGTATTTTCCTTCCGTCACAGAATCTGTCATTTTGACATTAATTCGCCAGTCAGTACTGAGTTTTCGAATCGGCTTCCTGACTTTTTCTTCTATTAAATTCAACTGTTTACGATACACAAAAGGTTCTACATCATTCAGTAATTTCCATGCTTCTTGTGCATATGCCGTTGCATCATTACTCAGCTTTGGTGCAGGCTGAATCGGTTCTTTTGGCTCAGAAGATGAATGACCACAGCCCTGTAATAGCAAAATACCAAGTATTAAGCCTGACTTAAGCAACAAAGGAAATTTCACCGCAAACATAGCACATCGCCAAATTAAACAATTGAGCACTATGCTAGTAAATTCGGGTACAATACACAATCTTGATTTTACCTTTTGTTTTATACTCCCAATTAGGTGTTACGTGTCCCAACACACAACTTCCTCCGTCAAACCTGCAGGTTTTTGGCAAGGTGCTAAAGATAGTCAAGCGATTATTTTTACTTATCTGCCTGTGTCTTTTGCTTTTGGTGTATCTGCAACCCAATTTGGCTTTACGCCTTGGGAAGCTTTGTTTCTATCCTGCTCTATGTATGCTGGCGCCAGTCAATTTTTAGTGGTGGCATTGCTAGGGAGTGGCACCTCTATTTGGATGACTGCACTTACCGTGATTGCATTGGACATTCGTCATGTTTTATATGGCCCTGCTTTGCAAAACCTGATTCAAGATCGCTTAAATTTAAAGAAAACTGCGGTTTGGGCATGGGGCTTAACCGACGAAGTTTTTGCCGCAGGTATGATTAAACTATCACAAAGACGCCAAGAATGGTCAGAATCTTGGATGTTGGGTTTAAGCCTATTTAGTTGGATGTCTTGGGCTTTAGGCTCCCTTTTAGGTGGTTTATTTTCAGACCAAGTTGCCAATTTACCTCAATTTTTACAAGCTGCACTCGATTTCTTACTGCCTGCGCTTTTCCTCAGTTTTTTATTGGCTGCCTTTGAAAAGAAACATACGCTTGTGGTTTGTGTCTCTTTGCTTGTTGCCGCAATTTCGTGTTATCTGATCAATTTATCTGCTGCGATTTTTATTGGCATACTTGCAGGAATATTTGCAAGAATATTTAAACATTATGTATTAAAACAACATGATGAAATTGCCATCAGTCATTCAGGAGAATAATGTGGATCTAGAAATTATTTTAGTCGGAATTATTGTCGGTATTGCCAATTTCGCTTCACGTTTTGGTCCATTATTTGTCATTCAAAAAAGTCAAAAAAATCAGCAAGCACGTGGTGCAACATGGTTAAAAATAGCTTTGGGTAGCATCGGGATTGCAGCTATTAGTTCTATGCTAGTCGTTGCTACCTTGCCTCCCTTAATTGAAACACCCAATAAAAGCTTTGCCATGCTGATCGGTTTTTTGGTGCTCATTGGTATTTATTTTAAATTTAAAAAAATTGTCCTAGCCACTCTAATTGCGGCTGTTTCTTATGGTTTAGTCTATACCTATGTACCCTTTAACGCTTAAATAAAATCTTTAAAATAGACCGAAAAGCCTTGTTGTTGGTATTGGGCATAGGCTTTTCTCAATTCCCCGCCATAAATTGGATCAGGATTATTGAACTCTTTATGTAACACTCTAGGCATTAAAGGGTTTTGTGATTTTTGACTGACCAATAAAGCCATGAGCTGGCAAAACCCTTCTTCCTGTGCCATAGAGTTAAATTTATATTGGCGTTGTGATACCAAAACATGGCCAATCTCATGACTCAGCACCCAAACCAAATTTGCCGTAGGCATCCCATAAATCACATTGATTTGTGCATGTATATGTTGATCTTGCAAAAATAGATGATGACTCACGGTATTGGTTGCTAAACCTTCTGCATGATCAAAACCCAAATTTTTCATTTTTTCTTTGCTGATGAGGCTCACGTGAGTATAACCTCGCGTAAATTTAAAGCCTAAATTTTCGATTTGTTGTAATACCCATTGCGCCACAATATTTAAATTTTCACTACTCACAATGATATGTCTGACACAATCTTTACACAGCATCCGACCATCTGCATAACTTGAAATATCGTGTTTAAAATGCTGATGATGGCAGTAATAGCAAGGATATAAAGTTTTTGAATTTAGCCACATAGGTATAATTTCAGCATATCATTCTTGCCCTGCAAGCACTTTTAAGTTTTGCAAAGCATCGATTAAAGTTTGATTTAATTGCATTGAATGTGCTATTGACTTTTCTTTCTGTTTTTGATCATTTTCCCATTTCTGTTGATTTTTTAGTAAATAAATTGAATCATCATTATAAGCCATAAAAGCAGCCTGAACTTTTTGACCTTCAACTGTAATAAATTGAGCTTGAGCTAAAGATTGGCTTAACGCTTGTAAATTCTTGATTACGTCAGCCACTTGTGCTTTCTGCTCTTGTGTTATATTTTCATTGTCTTCTTCTGCCATGATCGTCATTTTTTGCATGTCAACTTGCTCCATCAAACTGATAAATAAATTAAAATCTGCTTGATGATTTTGACTGACGTGTGATCTTTGTGTTTGCACACCATCCAGTTGCGTTGGTGCTGCATAGGTAGTAGTAAAAATTAAACCACTTAAAATAAGCGTGCTTGTACATAACAATTGGCGAAGCATCAAAATTTCCTTTTATTTTTTAATAAATAATTATATGAAATAAACCACAGTTTCAATTTATTTTGCAAAAAAATAGGGATATTGTCTGAATATCCCCATTTTATTGTTGATTATCGATGCGTATGAATCGACATGACAATCCCAAAACTCGCTAACAGTGTAATGACAGCCGTTCCACCATAGCTCATCAACGGCAATGGATCACCTGTCACAGGCAAGATGCCACTGACCATACCTGAATTCACAAAAACAAAGAAAAATAAGGATAAACCAATGGTTCCTGCCAAAATTCGACCATAATTATGGAAACAATTTAGGCTGATCATCATGCAACGAAAAATAATTGCTGCATATAATACAAACAATAAGAAAACACCGATAAAACCAAATTCTTCTGCATAAGTTGACATGATAAAGTCAGTATGATGTTCGGGCAAATAGCCCAACTGTGATTGGGTTCCACCTAAGTAACCTTTGCCAGTAAATCCCCCTGAACCAATGGCAATTTTAGATTGAATAATATTCCAACCTGCGCCCAAAGCATCCGACTCAGGATCAAACAAAGTTAAAATACGTTTCTTTTGATACGCTTGTAAAACAAACATCCACACTAAAGGCAAGGCCATGCCTGCTGCTGCAATCGCACCAATGATTAATGTCCACGACATACCACTAAGAAATAACGCAAAAACACCACCAATGACAATCCCTATCGCTAAATCGGGTTGCAATAATGCTAAGCCAAAAGGCACAACCATCAAGATCAGCGCACCGATCACATGTCTAAATTTAGGTGGTAAAGGTTGTCGCGAAAAATACCATGCCATCATCATCGGCATTGCAAACTTAGTGAATTCACTTGGTTGCATACTCCCGATCCCCGGTAGGGTCAACCAACGCTTTGCCCCTAATCGAACATCACCCACCAGCAACACCAAAATCAGCAATAAAATTGCAATACCATAAAACCATGGGCTAATGGCTTGATAAACTTTTGGGGGAACTTGCGCACACAGGAACAGTAGAATAAAGCCAACAACAAAGCTCAAACCTTGACGCACTAACATTCCAACATCTTGATCCGAGGCGCTATAAACCATTAACAAACCCAGAATTGTATTGATAATCAAAAATACCAATAACCACGGATCTAAATGTAATTTATCCCATCTTGATGTACTTTCATTAAAACTACGACCATCTCTTACAGACTGCCGTAGAAAGCGATATTGCTCATTCGGTGGCATGATATTTTCTACAACAAAAACGGGGAAACAAAATTATAAAGAGAAATAGCCAAGATTACAGCGCCTTCCCTGTATATTTCTTTGATTTAGGCAGTTTTGCCATGTTGTGCATTTAGAATCAAACGTGCCAATTCTAAATCATCAGGATAAGTAATTTTCAAATTGTCAGAACGACCTTGAACAACCTGTACAATCTCCCCCATAAACTCTAAAGCACTGGCTTCATCTGTAATGACAACGTCATTCTTTAATGCTGTTTCAATGGCATTTTTCAGTTGGCTTAAGCTTGAAGCTTGCGGGGTTTGTGCTTGCCACAGATATTCACGACTGACTGTCTGTTGGATTTCTTGCTGCTGTACAACACGTTTTAAAGTATCTCTTACAGGAATCGCTAAAATTGCACTCGTGGCAAGATGAGTGACTGTGTATACAAGATCATTTAAACATTCTACTGTCACACAAGGTCGTGCAGCATCATGAACAAGGACGATATCATCAGGTGCGGCAATATCGCTCAGATAGATTAATGCATTTAAAACCGAATCTACTCGCTCTCTTCCACCCAAACAAAAATGAATATTGTCATTCTTCTCAAAGTTGAGCTGACGAGCAACATCATCTTGTTCACTGACAGCTAAGACGCAACCTGCCAAAGGCAATTGATTCAGACGATTTACGGTATGTTCTAAAACAGTGAGATCTTGAATGCGTTGGTATTGTTTTAATTCTGTTTTTGAAAACCGACTTCCAGACCCAGCAGCAGGAACAATTGCCCAAATTTTACGGTTGTTGAGGGATGGTTTCTGCATCTTCATCTTCATTGGTTCTGTTATCTACATCTGCATTTGGATCGATATAAATCGGTTTATAATGCGTACTAAGCGTGCTGATTTGTAAAAATGTCTCATGAGGCTTGATTAAACCGAGGTCAAGGCGAGCATGTTCTTCTATGGCTTCAGCACCATTTTTTAAGTCATACACTTCTGCTGCTAAAATGCGGTTGCGCTCTTTTAGCTCATTATTGACTTCGGTTTGTTGCTGTATTTGCTGTAGTAGTGCTTGGTGTGGAAAATATCCCCCTTCACCAAACCAATAACGGTATTGGAGTACTGCAACAATGATCAATGCAATAACAAGGATAATTTTACTTGAAGTTGATTTGAGGACTTCTGGCATAGTGTATGTGGGTTAAGAGCAACTTTGAATTATGCGTTCAATATACATCAAATCAGAGGGATGGAGAACGCTTTACTGTGGTAAATATGCAAAAGGATAAGAATCAAGATATTTCTGATTTTTACTTGATAAAATTAATCAATCAAAATGGTATAGCACAATGTAATATCACTTTTAAATCCATTCATTTTGAATTTAATACCAATCTGTTAAATTAACTACATATGACTCAGCCACTTTTGCTTTTCTGCACCAATTGCTTTAAACAGGATCATGCTATCGTGAGGCGACAGGGATGTCGCCGTTAGACAAGGGGATATCTTGCGAAGCTTCGCTTCTCATGTCTAACAAAGGATTTTTGTTACTTTTTATCCCTGAAAAGTAAGGCATCGCCTACGCATAGGAATTTAAACTTTTCACTGTAAGATAAGGCAAGGCAAACTTTAAATTTATATTAATTAACTTTTACTGAATGGTATAAGATTGTATATAACATCAATAAGTCAATTTTAATCCGCTATCTAACGTACTAATTGGACTTTAATATACAACCGATTAAGCTGCAATTGTTCTTATCACATAATGAGAATATTTTGATTATCTTTGAATTTATATCAACTACGTACAATAAGTAATTTTTATTGTTTAAAATTATGATTAACTGACTATAAATTTTTTAGTTCGAGGGTTAAATATAATTATATTAGGAATATCTTGTAAATAATCCATCATCAAAATTATATGATTTGTATAAATCTTTGATTCATCATCAGCAAATCTAACAATAATTCTTTTATCAATATTAGAAATTTCACTAGATAGATTTTTTTTAGCATGCTTAGCAATTTCTACCGAATCATCAATTACATGTTGACCAGTTTCATAAAAAAATCTAATCCACCAACCTTCCCAAGAAAGCAATAAATGTATATTCGAAGAGTCAAATGGATCCTCCTCATAACTAAGACTTAATCCCTCCATTTTAAAAAAATACTTCTTTAATTCCTTTTCAAAAAATTCTATTGAAAAGCGATTTGAATTTTCGTTAATTAAACAATAAAGTGAAAAAGCCACTATTTTCTCCAAAAACCTGAATTACTAATGCCAATATGCATAAATTTGGCTTAGTTCCATCATTTTACGGTGTAGCGAACAACTATTATGTTAATACATTACATTGAATGATAAGAATGAAATATTTGAATTAAATGAGCCAAAAAATTTTTAAAATATAGTCAGTGCTAATTGTAGATTTCGTAAAACTTAATTTGACAAATATTGTACAAATAATAAAAAACCACCCTTTTCAGGGTGGCTCTTTAATCTAAATCAACCAGTAACGATTAATTTAAACCTTTAAATTCAGCTTTACCACGGTAAACTGCATTTGTTAACTCTTCGATACGAAGCAATTGGTTATATTTCGCAATACGGTCAGAACGTGATAGTGAACCCGTTTTGATTTGACCAGCAGCAGTACCTACAGCAAGATCTGCAATTGTAGAATCTTCTGTTTCACCAGAACGGTGAGAAATTACAGTTGTATAACCATTTGCTTTAGCAAGGTAAATTGCGTCTAAAGTTTCAGACAACGTACCAATTTGGTTATATTTGATTAAGATCGAGTTACCGATTTTCTCATCAATACCACGTTGTAAAATCTTAGGATTAGTTACGAACAAGTCATCACCAACCAATTGGATTTTATCACCAAGGATAGAAGTCAAGTAAGCCCAACCTTCCCAGTCAGACTCATCCAAACCATCTTCAATTGAGATAATTGGATATTGTTTCACAAGACCTGCTAAATAGTCAGCAAATTGGTTGCTTGTGAATGCTTTGTTGCCTTCACCTGCAAGTACATATTGACCATTTTTATAGAATTCTGAAGATGCACAATCAAGTGCAAGCATGATGTCAGAACCTGCTTTATAACCAGTTTGACCAATTGCTTCAAGAATCACAGTAATCGCTTCTTCGTTTGTGCGAAGGTTAGGTGCAAAACCACCTTCATCACCCACTGCTGTATTTAAACCTTGTTTTTTAAGTACAGATTTTAAAGAATGGAAAATTTCTGCACCTGCACGTAAAGCTTCAGCAAAAGATGTGAAACCTACTGGCTCGATCATGAATTCTTGAATATCTACAGTGTTATCTGCATGTGAACCACCATTGATGATATTCATCATTGGAACAGGCATAGACAACGTTGTTTGACCACGTAAGTCTGCAATATATTGGAACAATTCAATTTTCTTTTCAGCAGATGCAGCACGAGCAGCAGCGAGTGATACCGCCAAAGTTGCGTTAGCACCCAATTTTTCTTTATTTTCAGTGCCATCAAGCGCAATCATTTTGTCATCAATTGCTTTTTGTTCAAATACGTTTTGACCTTTTAATAAGTCTTTGATTTGACCATTTACGTTTTGAACTGCAGTGCGAACACCTTTACCTAAGTAACGTGCTTTGTCACCGTCACGAAGTTCTAAAGCTTCACGAGAACCAGTTGAAGCACCAGATGGTGCACATGCACGGCCTACAACGCCAGAGTCCAAAATTACGTCTGCTTCGATGGTTGGGTTACCACGAGAGTCCAAGATTTCACGTGCACGAATGTCAACGATTTGGCTCATGAATATTTCCTCAGTTGATTAATAATAAGATGCTTAAAAACAAAGCATCAATGCGTATCTAACTTTTTGAATCCTTTGACTAAAGTATCCAATTCTTTTAACTGTGCTAAAAATGGCTCAAGTTGCGACATACGTAATGCACAAGGTCCATCACATTTCGCTTGTTCAGGATCTGGATGTGCTTCCAGAAATAAACCTGCCAAACCTGTCGCCATACCCGCACGTGCCAATGTGGTAATTTGTGCACGGCGTCCACCTGCTGAATCAGCACGACCGCCTGGTGTTTGCAAAGCATGTGTCACATCAAAGAAGACTGGAACATTCATGTCTTTCATGGTGTCAAAGCCAAGCATATCAACAATTAAGTTGTTATAACCAAATGCTGAACCACGTTCACATAAAATGAGTTTGTCATTGCCTGCTTCTAAACATTTATTCAAAATATGACGCATTTCATGTGGTGCAAGGAATTGTGCTTTTTTGATGTTAATGATGGCTTGAGTTTTTGCCATCGCTTCAACAAGATCAGTCTGACGGCTTAAAAAAGCAGGAAGTTGAATAATGTCAGCAACTTCAGCAACGGGTGCAGCTTGATAAGGTTCGTGAACATCAGTAATGATCGGCACATTAAAATGCTTTTTAATGTCTGCTAACCATTCAACGCCTTTTTCTAAGCCTGGACCACGAAACGAATATAAACTCGAACGATTAGCTTTATCAAAGCTCGCTTTAAAAACGTAAGGGATGTCTAGACGTTTACAGATTTCAACATAGGTTTCTGCAATTTCAAAAGCTAAGTCTTTCGACTCAAGTACATTCATTCCGCCGAATAGTACAAATGGCAAATGATTTGCCATTTGTATATCGCCTAAACGTACAATTTCTTGTGGTTTTAATTGTGACATTTAAACTTCCTAGTTATGTTTTGCTCGCTTATTTGCTTTTTTGATACTGTTTTTTTGCAGCATCAATAAAACTTGCAAATAATGGATGTCCATCACGTGGTGAGCTGGTAAATTCTGGGTGGAATTGTACCGCAATAAACCAAGGATGTTCAGGAATTTCCACAGTTTCAACTAGATGTTGATCTGCTGAATAACCTGAAATTTTCATCCCTGCTTGTTCAATCACTGGAATAAAACGATCATTCATTTCATAACGATGGCGATGGCGCTCGATAATCTCTGCTTTGGCATAAACTTCACGCGTTTTAGTCCCTTCAACCAATTCTGATTTTTGAGCACCCAGACGCATCGTTCCACCAAGGTCAGAATTTACAGAACGATGTTGAATTTCGCCACGCTCATCTAACCATTCAGTGATTAAACCAATCAGCGGGAATTTAGTCGAACGATTAAACTCTGTAGACGTTGCTTCAGGCATATTAGCAACATGACGAGCAAACTCAATCACAGCCAATTGCATCCCTAAACAAATACCCAAGAATGGCACACCATTTTCACGTGCAAACTGAATTGCTTTCATTTTGCCTTCAGTACCACGTTCACCAAAACCGCCCGGAACGAGGATTGCATCTGCATCTTTCAATACTTCAGCAGGGTTTTGACCCTCTAGATCTTCTGCATTGACATAGTCAATTTGAACTTTAACGCGGTTTTGAATACCTGCATGTAAAAGTGCTTCATTCACAGATTTATATGCATCTGGAAGTTCGACATATTTACCCACCATCGCAACACGAACGATATATTCCGGATTTAACAATGCTTCGACCACATTGTCCCAATCTGAAAGATCCGCTTCTGGCAAATTGTCATAACCAAAACGTTCACAGATTAAATCATCAACATTTTGCTCATAGAATGTACGTGGAATTTGGTAAATAGAACGGGCATCTTTACATACCACAACTGCACGTGCTTCCACATTGGTGAATAATGCAATTTTACGGGTCGTGTCTGCATCGACATCATGTTCTGTACGACAGATCAAAATGTCAGGTTGAATACCAATCGACAATAATTCTTTTACAGAATGTTGAGTCGGTTTAGTTTTCAACTCAGCCGCAGACTTAATATATGGCAATAAAGTCAAATGCATGAGCATAGTACGTTTATGACCAAGTTCAACCATTAACTGACGTACAGATTCCATGAATGGGAGAGATTCAATGTCACCGACTGTACCACCGATTTCAACAATCGCAACGTCATAGCCTTCGCCAGCACGAAGTACACGCTCTTTAATATTATCCGTAATATGTGGAATAACTTGTACTGTACCACCCAAGTAATCACCACGACGTTCTTTGTTCAGAACATCCTGATAAACACGACCAGAGGTAAAGTTATTCAATTTGGTCATTTTAGCACGACGTAAGAAACGCTCGTAATAACCCAAATCTAAGTCCGTTTCAGCTCCGTCTTCTGTAACAAAAACTTCACCGTGTTGGAATGGGCTCATAGTCCCTGGATCGACATTAATGTATGGATCCATTTTGACCATGGTCACTTTTAAACCACGGGCTTCTAAAAGTGCAGCAACTGAAGCAGCTGAAATACCTTTACCTAGTGATGATACAACACCACCAGTGACGAATATAAAATGGGTCATTAAGTTTCTCGTACAATGGAGCCTAAATTGGCCTACAATGTTGTGCGATTTTACTTTACCTTGTACCTAGAAAGCAAAGTCAATTCACATCAATTCATAGAACAATAAACAATTGGCTATTCTATCAGCATTTCCAATCAAAAATTAACATTACAGTACATGATTTTTATCTCTAATTTTACTGTTATAATAGGCTTACTCTCTAGAAGCTATATTTTGTGTCAATATGAATAAGAAACTTTTAATTTGTGGTTTAATTGCAACAGGTCTTGTTTTAACAGCATGTGTGAAAAAAGAAGAACCTAAAAACGATGAAACTGAAAAAGTTGAAACAACGCAAACGCAGCAACCTGCACAACAGCCTGCTGAGTTTGAAAATCTTGAAACTGCTGAACATGATCAAAATGATCAACCGCAAGTGAGTCAAGATGCGCCTTCACAACAAGTGAATACTCACTCGTCTGAAACAGCACAAACTCAACATTCTGCACAACCAGCAACTGCTGCGCCTGCACCACGTGTTGAACAACCTCGTCCTGCTCAACACACTGAAACTGTACGTACTGAACAGCCGAAACCTGCTGCACCAAAGCCTGAGGCAAAACCTGCACCTGTCGAAACTGCACGTGCTGAGCAACCAAAACCTGCTGCACCAAAAGCAAGCTCAGGTACTGCACAAACTGAAGATGATGCTGTTGCTGCGGCAATTGCTGCAGCTACACCTGCTTTGAAAAATTAAGCTTAGCTTTTTTCATCAGCACAAAAAAAACCAGTCTCTTTATTGTGACTGGTTTTTTTGTTGTCATGGATATGCCATAAGCTCAACTGAAATTTTTAAGACCACATTAAAATTGCTTTAAGAAATCCGCAATCAACTTCGCTGCCCATGATTTGGTATTTAAACCTTCATAATAACCACAATGACTGCCTTTCTTTGTCGTCACAACTACGATGTTTTGCATCTCTTGTACAATCTGCTTATAAGGTTCAAAATTTTTAATTGAACAAATAGGATCATCCTCTGCATTTAAAATCATCAGTGGAATTTTCACATTTTCGAACACATAAATAGGATTAATGGCTTGGTCATAACTTTCATAATCATTAAAACCTGCCATTTCAAAATAATGTTGTTGAAACTCTTGTAAAGTTTTGGTTTTAAGCACCAGTGAAATCGATTGAGTGTGTTGCCATGTGCTTTCATAGGGCTGAATAAAGGCTTTAAATAGTTTTTTTGTCATCACTTTGCTATAGAAAGGATGTACATTTTCAAAACCATCTTTCGTGTTGTAGCCGGGACACAAGGCAAATGCAGCTTTAAAGGGTGTATGTTCAGCCACTTCCCCCAAATATCGCACTAACAATCCTGTTCCTGCGGAGGAGCCGACAGCATATAGCTCAGATTGTGGAAATTGTGCCTGAATAAAATTTAATTGCTCTTTTAAATCAGAAGTTGAACCAAAAATCGACATTTGTGCTACAGGCATCGGTAAGCCTGCATGACCACGGCGCAGACACAATGCAATGCGCCACCCAGTATGTTCATGCAAATCTTTGACTAACTCACACATACTTTCAGGCGTTCCTGTAATGGTATGCATGATCACAATGGTTGGCGTATCGTGTGGTAAATCATAGCCATACCACGCGACTGCGGTAATACCACCATCTTGCATGGTCAGCTGATCGATTCGGTCGTAATCCAATTTGACTGTTTTTTTCTTGACTAAGTCGAAATACAAAAGATGTACATGTGTATTGACCAACCACAGCGTAGGTCGATATTTATCATGCAGTTGCGATAACTGTGGAATTATTTTCGACATTCCACCTTGTGGGTTAAAATACAATTTCGGTTGCTCTGCACCTGTCACTTGATCAAGTACAGTTTGCGTGAGTTGTATTGCTTTATTTAATGCAGAATTCAGAATAGACATTTTGATTTCCTATGACTGATCACATCAAAATCATTCATAATTCAATTACAGGTGTGTTATAAGTGATCGTTTATCAATGAGATTGAGCATGTACGCATACATGCTCAATCTCAAAATCATTTCATGTAAAAATATTTAAACAAAACAGATTTATCAAATCATGATGGTTGATACTTTGCAAAACGCTCGCCCATCTGGGCACCCAATGCCTGTAAACCACTTAATGAACGAATCATGACTTCAAATTCAACAATCTGACCATGCTCATTAAAACGAATCATGTCGATTCCTTTGAGTTGCTTCTCTGTGACTACAGCTGAAAATTCTAAAACAACACTTTGCTCATCTTCAGTGAAGAA
This sequence comes from Acinetobacter sp. 251-1, assembly GCF_030329305.1. NCBI lineage: Bacteria > Pseudomonadati > Pseudomonadota > Gammaproteobacteria > Moraxellales > Moraxellaceae > Acinetobacter > Acinetobacter sp. 251-1. The sequence goes on from NZ_JACANS010000004.1 coordinate 198,241, forward strand.
CTCGCGATGATAAGTAAAATTTTCAAATACTTGAATTACATTCGTCAGAATAAAATACACAACCTGCTTACCTTCATAGGGCTTAAATGCGACAGGCGAACGAAAAATCACATCATCTGCCAATAGTTCATTCAAAATACTCATATCACGCGTTGCAATCATGTCGTGCCATTTTTGTAAGGCGTTTTTGGTATTGGTATAGCTCATTTTAATGTCCTTTTGATATCCTTTGAACAGTAATCCCTCCCCTTGCGAAGCAAGCTTCTCACCTTTAAAAAAGGGAGGAGCTCCACGAATTTTATAACTTTAATAAAACGGAGCTTTCCCCTCTTTTTAAAGAGGGGTTAAGGGAGATTCTTAAAAAATTAATGAAGTCCTCTCTCCTTTCAGGAGATGAGAAGTGTACTTCGCAAGAGAGAGGTATAAAAAACTAAATCACCATCGCCAATTCAGCACCCTGACGAATGGCACGTTTGGCATCCAACTCGCCTGCTTCTTTCGCACCGCCAATCAAATGTACAGACTTACCATCTGCTTGGAGCTGATCAAACATAGCCGTATAAGATTCTTGTCCTGCACAGATCACGACATTATCTACATCCAGTACCATGACTTTATCAGCCACAGTAATATGTAAACCCTGATCATCAATCTTGTCGTAGCTTGCACCCGGAATCATATTGACATGACGATGTTTCAAGCCTGTACGGTGAATCCATCCTGTGGTTTTACCTAAGCCCGCACCGACTGAATTAGTTTTACGTTGCAATAAATAAATTTCACGTGGTGATTGCTCAACTTTAGGGACTTTTAAACCACCGACATGCGCATAGTTGGTATCAATACCCCATTCATCATAGAATTTTTGTGGGTTCAGACTGCCGCTCTCACCTACATGAGAAAGATATTCCGCAGTATCAAAACCAATCCCGCCCGCACCAATGATTGCCACTTTTTGACCCACAGCTTTACGATCACGCAGCACGTCGATGTAACTTAAAACCTTAGGATGATCAATACCTTCAATATTTAAATGACGTGGTGTAACCCCTGTTGCAACCACAATGTCATGAAAATTTTCAGCGCTGAGTTCTTCATAGGTTGCCGTATGATTCAACACCAATTTAATGTTTGGCTGAAGCTCAATTTTACGTTTGAAATAACGTAAAGTTTCATAAAATTCCTCTTTGCCAGGAATTGTTTTGGCAATATTAAACTGACCACCAATCTGATTGGATGCTTCAAAAATCGTGACTTTATGCCCACGATCAGCAGCGTAGGTCGCAAAACTTAAACCTGCAGGACCTGCACCAATCACTGCAATATTTTTAACTGTTGCACTCTCTTTAAAAATGAGTTCAGTTTCATAACATGCACGAGGGTTGACCAAACAAGTTGCTATTTTCATTGAGAAAATATGATCCAAACAGGCTTGGTTACAACCGATACAGGTGTTAATTTCATCTGCACGACCTTGCTCAGCTTTTGCCACAAAGTGCGAATCGGCAAGCATTGGACGTGCCATTGAGATCATATCTGCATCGCCCTGCGCCAAAACGTGTTCAGCCATTTCAGGGGTATTGATTCGGTTTGAGGTAATTAAAGGTACATTCACAGAACCTTTTAATTTTTTGGTCACCCAAGTAAATGCTGCACGCGGTACTTTGGTCGCAATGGTCGGAATACGCGCTTCATGCCAACCAATTCCTGTATTGATAATGGTTGCGCCTGCTTTTTCAATTTCTTTCGCTAACTGAATCACTTCTTCTAAAGTTGAGCCGCCTTCGACCAAATCCAGCATGGATAAACGATAGATAATAATGAAGTTTTCACCCACTTCTTGACGAGTACGTTTTACAATTTCTATCGGGAAACGGATACGGTTTTCATAGCTACCGCCCCATTCATCATCACGATGATTAGTACGTGCTGCAATGAATTCATTGATCAGATAACCTTCTGAACCCATGATTTCAACACCATCATAGCCTGCAATTTGTGACAACTTGGCACAGTTGGCAAAGTCAGCAATGGTTTGCTGAACTTCAGCCGAAGTTAAAGCATGTGGTTTGGTTGGGTTAATTGGTGCCTGAATGGCTGATGGTGCAACATTTTCAGGCTGATAAGAATAACGACCCGTATGTAAAATTTGTAAGGCAATTTTCCCACCTGCATCATGTACTGCCTGTGTAATCACTTTATGCTTTTCTGCTTCTTCCAACGTATCAAGTTTAGAGCCACCAAAGAAGGTTACACCGTGATCATTCGGTGAAATTCCACCTGTTACAATTAACCCAACGCCACCTGCTGCACGCTCTGCATAAAATGCAGCCATACGATCATAACCACCGTCAACTTCCTCAAGCCCTACATGCATAGAACCCATCAATACGCGATTTTTTAAAGTGGTAAAGCCTAAATCCAATGGCGCAAGTAAATGCGGGTAATTAGACATGTGAACTCCTTGGCGTGCTTTCGCTGGCTAATATTTATAATTTCTCAGTTAATTTTTAATGCAACAAGTTGCATAATGCAATTTATTTATAATCGAGATTTGATTTTTATGCAACATGTTGCATAATGAATTTACACCCATTTTATGTGCGAAATATTACTCAAATGTCTTTAGCCCATGTTTTATTGACGAGTCTGATTGAAAAACCGAGTACAGGTTTTGAGTTGGCACGCCGTTTTGACCGCTCTATGGGCTTTTTCTGGAATGCCACACACCAACAAATTTATCGTGAATTAAGTGGCATGCTGAAAAAAGGCTGGATTTCCACTTTAGAAGATCAAGCCGACACAGGACGCAAAAAAACTTATCAGGTTGAACAACTTGGACGTATAGAGTTAACCGAATGGATGGTCAAACAAGGTGAACCTGCACAGCTTCGTGAAGAAATTATGGTGCGATTAAGACTTGAGGCACAATTTGGAGGCAATACCATTTTGCCTGAATTAGAGCGTCATTTACTGTTACATCAAGAAAATTTAAAATTGTATCAGCAAATTTTCAATAAAGACTTTGCTCATGCAGACCCACAAGATCGAACTTTATATATTCATAAAATGATTTTACAATTGGGAATTGATCTAGAAAATGGCTGGATTGATTGGCTCAGTCAACTCATCCCTCAACTCAAAGAATTTGAAAACAAAGAAAAAACTTAAGGATTACTATGCCACACTATACAATGCCTGATGGTGAAAAATTATTTGTCCGAGAAATTGGACAAGGTGAACCCGTATTGGTTCTGTCTGGTTTAGGCATGCAAAGCTGGCAATGGCTTCCGTTTTTACTTCCCAATATCAAAAAATTTAAATTTATTATCCCCGATTGGCGTGGTTTTGGCGGTTCACGCACCTGTAAAATTCCTCAAGAGCTTGATGCCATTCATAATCATTGGCATGACATTGACAGCCTGATTGAACAAATGCAACTCGATGATTTTATTGTGATTGCTTATTCAATGGGGGCAACCACAGCCATGCATGGCATGCAATATGGCAACTTAAGAGAAAAACTCAAAGCTTATTTACATATTGACCAAACCCCAAAAATCACCACAGATGCGTCTTGGAAATTTGGTTTATTTGGCAAAAAACATTTAAAATTCAAACGTTTTCTTAAAGATTATTCAGACTTTTTGCATCAATACCAAAACTATCGCTTTGTAGATGAGTTACCTGCTGAACCCCGTACTGAATTGGTACAAATGTGGATTAATTTTATTAAAATTCAAGGCAGTAATAAAGTCAGTCCGTTTATTTTCAATCTGGCACTGAGGCGCCCACAATTACAAAAGCATTTACTCCCGATTCGACGCCTTGATTATATGACTTGGTATATCGACAATTATCTCAATCATCAGGAAGATTATCGGGCTGCCCTTGCACAACTGGACTGTCCAACCACATTTTTTATTGGTGAACAATCAACTTTATATCCTTCTGAAGGACAAAAACGCATCGTCAATCAACTTTCGAATGCACAAAGTATTATCTTTGAGCACTCAGGACACACTCCTTTAATCACTGAACCTTTGAAATTTGGCAAAGAAATCTCTGCATTTTTAGCTAAAAACACACAATCCAAACCCACACAATAAACATGAATATATTTCACCCAAGCAAATAAAAACTGATCAAAATTTATATTTGCTTGGTGATTTGCAATCACATCTCTAAGCAGAATAATAAATCACACGTTTTTTTGAAAAACGATCGAGCTGTTTTAAAAACCCCTCAAAATAGCTTTTTTCTTTTTCATCAATACGATAACCTGCATATAAAGTACGGCGCAAGCCATTTTCTGATACACAATTCAAACGCTTGGATGTTACCCAGCCCTTCTGTTCATATTCATTCACCACCCAATCTGGCAAAGCAGCAATGCCACGACCACTCGCAACCAATTGAATCAACATTTGCGTTAAATCGGTTGTTCGTACTTGTTTTGGTTGGATATTTGCAGGTAAAAACAACTTTGCCATAATGTCTAGACGATGCTTATCCACTGGGTAAGTAATTAAAGTTTCTTCAGCAAGCTCTTGCACCGTAATATTTTCAGCACGGACTAAAGGATGCGTGTTAGACAAAACTAAACGTGACTCATATTCAAAAATTGGAAAATATTCAATCCCTTTGAGTGCAATTGGATCAGCAGTAATCAATAAATCGAACTCACCGATTTGCAATAATTCATGTGGATTCGCCTCAAAACCTGAAGCGAAATCTAGATCTACATCAGGGTATTGCTGACGATACTGATTCAACAAAGGCATTAACCAATCAAAACAACTATGACATTCTGAAGAGAAAATAATGCGTCCCGTTTGTCCATGTACAATGCGTGTGATGTCCGTTTGTGCAATTTGAATTTGCGGCAAAATATCATCTGCAAGTTTCAACAAACGCTGCCCAACATTGGAAAATGTCACAGGTCGTGTCCGCCGATTCACAATTTCAATCCCATACCAATGATCCAACTCTTTGAGTTGATGAGAAATTGCAGAAGGTGTTAAACATAAATCAGTTGCTGCTGCAACAAGTGACCCGTGCTCACGCAAAGCAATTAAAGTTTTCAGATGGCGAATTTCCAACATGAGCAAATCCAATTAGACAGATGTAATACATTGAGTAAAAAATGAATAACGCTCATCTTAACATATAATTCATGAATTTATTTTAAAGAGATGTATTTATAAACCATTTAAAATCTAAACGTATAATAAAAGCCCATCATTTTTTCATTACAAATGTATTTATTATGATGACTCAATAAAAACCTAAACCCACATCTTCCCATTCACCGTTAAATCAGCGATTACTACACCTCATCAATAAACCTTCATGATTATTTTAATCCAACCATATAAAAAAACCCTGCACATGCAGGGTTCGCATATAAATAAAGTTATTATTCAGTAGGAATGGAATCTAGTAATACCTATCACTCCGCCAATGCTTTTTCAATATCCTCTTCTAAAGCTTCAGGTTTCGTCGTGGGTGCGTAACGATTAATCACTTCACCGTTTTTATTAATTAAAAATTTAGTAAAATTCCACTTAATTCCATTTCCCAATACACCTTTGCTGTTATTGGTCAAATAACGAAAGATCACATGTGCCTCAGGACCTTTAACATCCACTTTGGCAAACATTGGAAATTTCACACCATAGTTACGTTGGCAATATTCTCCAATTTGTTCATTTGAACCCGGATCTTGCCCACCAAATTGGTTACACGGAAAACCTAGAACTTCAAGACCTTGCTCATGATATTTTTCATATAATTTTTCTAAGCCTGCAAATTGTGGTGTAAAACCACATTTACTTGCAGTATTTACAATCAATAAAACTTTCCCTTTATAGTCTGAAAAAGCTTTATTTTCTCCTTCTAATAATTCTGCTTCAAACTGATAAATATTGGTCATGGATAGGTTTCCTCATCATTTTTTTCTTCTGTTTTTAATTCTAAAGAAGCCGAGTTGACACAATAGCGCAAACCTGTGGGTTGCGGACCATCTTCAAACACATGCCCTAAATGCGCATCACAATGATGACAAACGATTTCTGTGCGTTGCATACCATGCGTTGTATCATCATGCTCTTCCACCGCAGCTGCTATAATCGGTCGATAAAAACTCGGCCAACCACTGCCGCTGTCATACTTGGTTTCTGAAGAAAATAAAGGCGTGCCGCAGCAACGACACACATACGTACCTTGCTGCTTAGTATTCCAATATTTCCCTGTAAATGCCGGCTCAGTCCCCTTTTGGCGTGTTATTTTAAATTCTTCTGGCGACAACTCTCTTTGCCATTCTCTTTCTGTTTTATTGAGTTTTCCCATGATTATTTCCTTTAACATCATGCCACTTAAAATAGGATAATCCTATATTTACGTGATTCATCTGAAAATTTCTAGTACTAAATTCACAATTTACAAAAGACTCACAACGACATTAATAGCAAAAAGAAAGCAAATATAAAAATAAGGTGAGCAAATTTATTCAATTAATGCTTTTTTGTAAGCAACTTTAGTGTTAATCTTAGACGTGTTCTTGCTCAGGATGAAGAAATGTCGCAAAAAAAGAGCGTTATTTTTAAAAATCTACTCCCTGTCATTAAGCAATATCAACAGGATGGATTTACACATGAAAAAATTGTTGCTTTACTCAAAGACAAACATAATCTTGATCTCGTAACAACAGAAACATTTAAAAGTTACTTATATCGTTATGCAAAAGTGAACCCCACTCTTTCCGAGAATCTCAAAATGCCGAACAGTATCCAAACCCCACGCGAAATAAAAAAATCGTCTAAGCTCGATCATGTATGCTACGACATTCGTGGACCTGTGTTACGCGCAGCCAACGAGATGGAAGAAGCAGGTCATAAAATTATCAAACTTAATATTGGTAACCCAGCCCCATTTGGTTTTGAAGCGCCACAAGAAATCATTAATGACGTGGCTTTAAACTTACCGAATGCAATTGGTTATACCGACTCAAAAGGAATTTTTCCTGCACGTAAAGCAATTTGTCAGTATTACCAACAAAAAGGCATCTTAGACCTGCATGTCAAAGATGTGTATGTGGGCAATGGTGTGTCTGAACTCATTGTGATGGCAATGCAAGGTTTATTGGATGATGGCGATGAAATGCTTATTCCAATGCCGGATTATCCTTTATGGACTGCTGCGGTCAACCTTTCAGGTGGTACTGCAATTCACTATAAATGTGATGATCAAAATTATTGGTATCCCGACATTGCAGACATGGAAAGTAAAATCACACCCAATACTCGAGGGATCGTGATTATTAACCCAAATAATCCAACTGGTTCAGTTTACCCACGCCATGTATTAGAACAAATTGTTGCACTCGCTAAAAAATATGATTTGATTTTATTTGCAGATGAAATCTACGACAAAATTGTGTATGACGGTATTGAACATGTATCTGTTGCTGCTTTAGCAGGCAATCAACTTTGTATTTCTTTCAATGGTTTATCAAAAGCTTATCGTATCGCGGGTTACCGTTCAGGTTGGATGGCAATCACAGGTGATAAATCACGTGCAGCGGATTATATTGAAGGTTTAGACATGCTTGCGTCTATGCGTTTATGTGCCAACCACCAAGCACAATATGCGATTCAAACGGCACTTGGCGGATATCAATCAATTAATGATTTGATTCGCCCCGGCGGTCGTTTGTATGAACAACGTAATATTGCATGGGAAATGTTGAATGATATTCCAGGTGTAAGCTGTGTGAAACCTGAAGGTGCAATGTACTGCTTCCCTAAACTTGATCCTGAAATTTATCCGATTGAAGATGATGAAAAATTCATGTTGGAACTTTTAAAAGCAGAAAAAGTGTTGTTAGTACAAGGGACTGGTTTTAATTGGCCTACACCTGATCATTTCCGTGTCGTATTCTTGCCTGCTGAAAATGAATTACGTGAAGCACTCACTCGTTTAGGTCGTTTCTTGTCTAAAATGCGTTAAGATTCAAAGATATTCATGCAATAGAAGTTAAGTCAATAACTTAGCTTCTATTTTACGATTGAGAAAAACGCGTTACAATCAGCTTAGATCCATTTTATTTAAAAACTAAATTAAACATATAAACCAAACACTTAAAAAAATCACTAACTATGAAAAAAATTAAAATACTCCTCTTCACAGTCATCATGTTCCAGAGTACCTTAATATTTGCTGACTTTAATCATGTCTCTGGTTCTTATGGAAAATGGGTAGGTTATCCCGATACTGACACCATTGAAGTATCAAAATACGGAATGGAAGATTATCCACCTTACCCTTCTATCCCCAAATCTGAAACCAACTTCCCTGCAAGCATGGATCAAAAGATTGTTTATATTCAAGGTCAAAAAATTATTGATCAGATTAATAAACAACAAATGAATACGCATCCTGAGTCTGAGTTTTATATTCCCCCTAAATATCTCAAAATGATTACCCCTAAGAAACAATATTCTGCGATTAGTTTTCGCGCACAAGAATATTCAGAAGACAGAACACACTTTTTATTTATTAATGAACAGTTGGCTTTATACATTACCCCCGAATTCGGCTTTATTTATATCTTAAAAAAGCAGGAAACTTCATCACGTAAGCGATAACCTCAAAAAGTTAACTGCTTTGCTCTAAAATTGCTTCCTTAAATACGATTAATTTTAAGGAAGTTATTAATTTTTAATCAAAATCGTTTTTTTCTGCCTAGTAGAGAAAATTTGTTTTACATTTCGAAGCTCCACTCATTTATAAATTGTCATTTTTTTAGTTCCAGCTAAATGTTCCTCGGATCCTTCACATGACTCAATTTTTTAACTATAAATTTGAATGATCATTCAAAAAAACATATTTTAAATTCAGTATGGGCAAAAGCCTATTTTTTATATTAATTTAAAAATGGTACAAAAAATGCTTGGAATGTACAGAACTTTTATAAGGATAGAAGATGAAAAAAACACTGACTGCTCTGACTTTAAGTCTCGGTTTATTATTGCCCTTTTCAACCTTTGCAAAAAATAATGTCGTGGTTGTTGCAACAGGTGGTACCATTGCAGGTGCAGGTGCAAGTTCAACCAATAGTGCAACCTATACAGCAGCCAAAGTTCCTGTCGATGACTTACTGAATGCTGTCCCACAAATTCAAAACCTTGCCAATGTCACAGGCGTGCAAGCACTGCAAGTGGCGTCAGAAAGCATTACCGACAAAGAGCTATTAACCATTGCCCGTAAAGTCAACGAGTTAGTCAAAAAGCCTGATGTAAATGGTGTAGTCATCACCCACGGTACAGATACTTTAGAAGAAACAGCATTTTTTTTAAGCCTTACTGTCCATACCGATAAACCCATCGTCGTCGTCGGTTCAATGCGCCCACCTTCAGCCTTGTCTGCCGATGGCCCTTTGAACCTTTATAGTGCAGTTGCACTTGCTGCTGCGGATAGCGCCAAAGCTAAAGGCGTACTTGTACTGATGAATGATAGTATTTTTGCAGCACGTGATGTGACCAAGACCATCAATATTCACACCGATGCTTTTGCAAGCCAATGGGGTGCTTTAGGCACATTGGTTGAAGCGAAACCCTATTGGTTTAGAAGTGTCGCTAAGCGTTTTAACAATAGCTCTGAATTTAATATTGAGAATATTCAAGGCGATGCCTTACCACTCGTCCAAATCGTATATGGTTCAGGCAATATGCTGCCTGATGCCTATTTGGCATATGCCAAAGCGGGTGCAAAAGCAATTATCCATGCAGGAACAGGAAATGGCTCTGTTGCAAAATACCTTGTACCAACATTAACTGATCTACAAAAACAAGGTGTGCAAATTATTCGCTCGTCACGTGTTCCTCAAGGTTTTGTATTACGTAATGCTGAGCAACCTGATGATCAATACGGTTGGGTCGTTGCTCACGATTTTAATCCGCAAAAAGCCAAACTACTTGCCGCGCTTGCACTGACTAAAACCAAAGATGCCAAAGAAATTCAACGCATGTTTTGGGAATATTAATTCAACATATTGTTATTACAAATAAAAAATAAGCGCCAATGTGGCGCTTATTTTGACTTGATCGTATGTAATTGCTTATTCTGCTGCAGCAGCAGATGTTTCAGATGCCTCACGATATTCTTTGGCTTTGCTTAAATCTTTTTTCAAACCAAAACCACCTGTTTCATACAAGTTTGCTAGACTTTCGAGCGCATCATGATCACCTTGCTCGTATGCCAACTCATAGTATTGAGCAGCACGTTTAAAGTCTTTTTTCACGCCTTCGCCATTTTCATACAACAGACCAATATTTGAAGAAGCGAGTTCATTGCCTTGCTCAGATGCTGCACTATACAGTTCAAGTGCTTTCGCATAATTTTGTGCAACACCTTCACCATCATGATATAAAACACCAAGGTTATTTTGTGCATCACGATTACCTTGATCTACAGCAAGTTGGTAATATTGGACTGCTTTTTTCAGATCTTTGGTGACATGCTCACCCATTTCATAATTATAACCTAGATGATATTGAGCATCAGCCAAACCGCCATCAGCCGCTTTTTTGATCCATTGCATCGATTTTTTGGCGTCAGCTTTCACGCCTTCTTCACCTGTTTCTAAGGTTTGCCCATAGCGATACTGTGCCAACAAATGCCCTTTTTCAGCGGCTTTGAGCAACCATTTCATGGCCTCTACATTATTTTCTTCGACAGCTTCGCCTTCATCGTACATATAACCGATAGAATAAATCGCTTCTAAATTGCCTTTTGCTGCTGATTTTCTATACCACTCTAAGGCTTTATGCAAATCTTCTTCAACGCCATAACCTTGATAATAGGCTTCCCCTAATTCATATTGTGCTTGTGCATCTCCTGACTCAGCTTTTTTCACTAAAGTCGCACTGTATTGTACTTCTTCAGCATTGACCATTGTGCTAACAGGTAATGCTAAACAACCCAAGAGTAAAAGTGTTTTAATTTTCATTTGTTTCCTTTTCAGAAAGTTTGAGTCAAATTATTGTTAATATCAATGATATGAATATTTTCTCCTGATTGCAAAATATTCAACTATTCATTAACAAAATCACTTCAATCAACTTTCGTCTGCATATCTAAATGAAGCGTGGTAAAATCATCGGCTGTTATAAAAGGGATTCATCTATGCAGTTTGTTCATCTTGGTATTCATACAGAGTTTTCGATTACAGAATCGATTGTACGTATACCTGATCTGATTTCGGCTGCTGCAAAGGATGAAATGCCTGCTCTTGCAATCACAGATCTCTCTAATTTACATGCCGCTGTCAAATTTTATAACAAGTGTTTAGGCAAAGGTATTAAACCTATTTTCGGCAGTACCATCCGTCTCAACGATGCTCATCATAAAGCTACATTGCTTGCAATGACTAAAAAAGGATGGCGTGGACTCACTGAAATTGTGTCGCGTGGCTTTATTGAGGGGCAACAACTGTCCATCCCATGTATTCAAAAAGAATGGATTTTAGAACAACAACAAGACATTATTGTTCTGCTGGGTTTATACAGCGATGTGGGACAAATGCTCATCTCCTCTAATCCTCAAAAAGCTGAGCCTTTACTTGAAGAATGGATCGAAAAATTTGGCAATCGTGTTTATCTTGCACTCACCCGTACTGATCGTCCAAGAGAAGAAGAATTTAACCAAGAAGCAGTTAAATTAGCGTGTAAATATAATATCGGTGTGGTTGCACACAATGATGTACATTTTATTAAATCTGAAGATTTTGAAGCACATGAAGCACGCGTGTGTATTGCTGACGGTTATGTTTTAGGTGACGATAAACGTCCAAAAAATTATAGTCCACAGCAGTATTTTAAAACCGCTGCGGAAATGGTTGAACTCTTTTCAGATATTCCAAGTGCGATTCAAAATACCGTAGAGATTGCTAAACGTTGTACGGTTTCTTTACGTTTAGGTTTCCATGACTTACCTGATTATCCGATTCCTGAAGGTCATACCATTGATACCTTCTTTGAGCATTTGTCTGAAGAAGGCTTAGAAGAACGTCTTGCGGTTTTATATCCCGTTGAAAAACGTGATGAAGACTGGGCTGAAATCCGTAAACCCTATGATGAGCGTCTTGCCTATGAGCTTGGCATTATTAATAAGATGGGATTCCCAGGTTACTTCCTCATCGTCATGGACTTTATCCAATGGTCAAAAAATAACGGCGTTCCCGTTGGTCCAGGTCGTGGTTCAGGTGCAGGCTCATTGGTTGCATATAGTTTAAAAATTACGGACTTAGACCCGCTTCGTTATGACCTACTATTTGAACGTTTCTTAAACCCTGAACGTGTTTCTATGCCCGATTTCGATGTCGATTTCTGTATCGCAGGTCGAGACAAAGTCATTGACTATGTGGCACGTCACTATGGGCGTGATGCTGTTTCACAAATCGCAACATTCGGTACCATGGCCGCAAAAGGTGCAATTCGAGATGTGGCGCGTGTCTTAGGTAAATCCTATGGTTTGGCGGACCGTATTTCAAAAATGATTCCAACCAAACCTTTAGGCTTAAGTTTGGAAGAGTCACTCGAAGCTGAACCACAACTCAAAGATATTGTCACCAATCCATCAAATCCAGACAATGAAGATGCTGCTGAAATTTGGGAAATGGCACTCAAACTTGAAGGTATTACGCGTAATACAGGAAAACATGCAGGTGGTGTGGTAATTGCACCTACCAAAATTACCGATTATTCCGCTGTTTTATGTGATGATGATGGAACAAACCGTGTTGCACAGTTCGACAAAGATGATGTAGAAGCCGCAGGCTTGGTTAAATTTGACTTCTTGGGTCTACGAAATTTAACCGTAATTGAGGATGCTGTTCAAAATATCAATAAACGTGTTCAGTCAGAAACACCTTTAGATATTGCACATATTCCTTTAGACGATAAAGATGCTTATTTAATTTTTGCAGAAGCCAACACCACGGCGGTCTTCCAATTTGAATCCGTGGGCATGAAAAAAATGCTGAAAGAAGCACGCCCAAGTAAGTTCGAGGAAATTATTGCCTTTGTATCTTTGTACCGTCCTGGTCCAATGGATCTGATTCCTGACTTTATTCACCGTATGCATGGTGGTGAGTTTGAATATTTACATCCTTTGCTGGAAAGCGTGCTCGAACCGACTTACGGCATCATGGTGTATCAAGAACAAGTTATGCAAGCTGCACAATTTTGTGCAGGCTATACCCTTGGTGGTGCAGATTTACTACGCCGTGCCATGGGGAAAAAGAAAGTTGAAGAAATGGTTAAGCAGCGTGCGACCTTTATTGAAGGTGCTGCTAAAAAAGACATTGATGAAAAAACTGCCAACCATATTTTCGACTATATGGAAAAATTCGCAGGTTATGGTTTTAACAAATCCCATGCGGCAGCATATGCTTTAGTGGCTTATCAAACGGCATGGCTCAAAGCTCATTACCCTTCTGAGTTCTTGGCTGCCGTCATGTCTTCAGAAATGCAAAATACTGACAATATTGTATTTTTAATTGATGACTGCCGAATTAATGGTTTAGAGGTATTACCACCCTCGATTAATATGTCATTCTATCATTTCCATGCCAGTGATGAAAAAACCATAATTTACGGTCTAGGTGCCATCAAAGGTGTGGGTGAACAAGCCATGCAATCGGTCATTGACTCACGCGAGCAAGACGGTCCTTATAAAGATTTATTCGATTTCTGTCATCGTATTGACCTGAAAAAAATCAATAAACGTACCCTTGAAGCACTCATTCGTGCAGGTGCTTTAGACTGTTTAGACATGGAGCGTTCAACCATCATGGCGCAACTGCCTGAAGCTGTCCAAGCCGCAGAACAAGCGCGTTCTAACCGTGAAACAGGGATTATGGATTTATTTGGTGAAGTTGAAGAAGTTCAGCGTAAACCTGCAAAACCTGTAAAACCATGGTCAGATGAAGTCCGTTTAAAAGGTGAAAAAGATACTTTAGGCTTGTATTTAACAGGTCACCCTATTGATGTTTATCGTCCAGAGTTAAAAGCCTTTATTTCACAACGCATCAATGAATTGACACCTACGCGTCGTGGTGTAACCACAGTATTTGCAGGATTAGTTGTGGATGTGGCTAATTTCCCGAACCGTATGATGATCACCTTAGATGATGGCACAGCACGGATCGAAGTCTCTGCAAATCACGAACGTTTCCAACGTTTTAAAGACATTTTACAAAATGAAAAAGTCGTGGTCATCGAAGGTGAAATTTATGAACGTGAAGGTTTTGACCGCCCAATGGGACGTCTAACCAAAGCATTTAGTCTCAATGAAATTCGCCAAAAACGAGCCAATGCGATCTCGATTCAATTAAATCCTGAAGTTATCAGTAAAACCTTAGCATCTGATTTACAAAAAATTCTTCTCCCATTTTGTCATGCTGATATGTGTCAGCATATCCCATTCCAAATTCAAATTGATTATGACTATGCCAGTGCAGATCTGCATTTGGGTGCGCAATGGAAAGTTGCGCCTTTAGATGATCTGCTGTTTAAGCTACGTGAATATTTTGGTAAAGAAAGTATTCATGTGCACTATCAAGTGAAATCTAAAGCAGCCAAAACTGTAGATCATCGTGAACTTGCACAACCCACCCAAGTAGCTCCTCCACCAGAGAATATGAGCATGGATGATGCAATGGATGTGTATAACGCTGAAGTCAATCAATTTTCTTAAGATCCTCTCATTCAAGCTAAATTTTGGAAATATCATGGATATTATTGATAATGCTGCTATTTCACAGCATTTAAGCCATGTGCGTATTGTCATGGTTAATACCACTTTACCTGCAAATATTGGTAGTGCTTTACGTGCAATGAAAACGATGGGCTTATCTAAATTGGTGCTCGTTGCACCAAAGACCTATCCACACCCCGATATTGATGCACTTGCCGCAGGTGCAACAGATCTGATCGAGCAGATTGAAATTGTTGAAACTTTAGAAGATGCTATCAAAGACTGCCATTTGGTTTTTGGTACCAGTGCACGCAGCCGTACCATTCCTTGGCCACTGCTTGATGCGCGCCCTGCTGCAGAAAAATCGATGCAAGCCGTGATTCATGATCAACAAGAAATTGCCATTGTCTTTGGTCGCGAAGATCGAGGGCTCACCAACGAAGAATTGGCTTTAGCAAATTATCATGTGACTATTCCTGTGAATAGTGACTATGGTGTCCTCAATGTTGCACAAGCGATTCAAGTGATTTGCTATGAAATGCGTATGGCAACTTTAGCTTTTGCAGATAAACAGCATGACGATCAAGCTGTTATGCATGTCACTGATTCTGAAGATATGCATTGGGATGAACCACTTGTAACACATGAACAAATGGAACAATTCTACCCACATCTTGAAAAAATGTTGGCAGAAATTGAGTTTATGGATCCTAAAAATCCAAGATTATTACCATTACGCTTGCGCCGTTTATTTGGACGTATACAATTAGATAAAATGGAATATCATTTACTTCGAGGCATTTTTAGCCGAGTTCAAGCCTTGAATAATGGCACATGGAAAAGTTCAAAACCCAAAGAGGATCAAAACTAATGCTGAAACAGCTCAAAGAAGATATCCAAGCTGTGTTTGCGCGTGATCCTGCCGCACGCAATACATTTGAAGTTTTAACCACTTATCCAGGGATTCATGCACTCATTATGCATCGTGTTGCCCATGAACTATGGAAAAAAGAGTGTAAAACCTCAGCACGCATGTTGTCCTCTTTTAGTCGTTTTGCCACAGGCATTGAAATTCATCCTGGTGCAAAAATTGGTAAACGCTTTTTCATTGACCACGGTATGGGTGTGGTGATTGGAGAAACGGCTGAAATTGGTGATGATGTCACTTTGTATCATGGCGTAACTTTGGGTGGAACAACATGGAATAAAGGCAAACGCCACCCGACTTTAGAAGACGGTGTTGTTGTCGGTGCAGGTGCAAAAATTTTAGGTCCCTTCACTGTCGGTAAAAATGCTAAAGTGGGTTCCAATGCCGTTGTAACAAAAGCCATTCCTGAAGGTGCAACAGCTGTCGGCAGTGCTGCACGTTTAATTTTCAAAGATAAAGAAAATCACAACGAGCAAGAAAAACAACGTCGTGATTATGCAGAAAGTATTGGTTTTCAACCTTATGCAGCAACACAAGATCAATCCGATCCGATGCTTGATGGTATGCGTGTTTTACTTGAACGTATTCAAAAAAATGAAATGCGAATGAATAATTTATGTCATCGTTTATCATTGCTTGACCCGACGTTTAATCAACAACAAGCCAAAGAAACGCCTTTTAGTGAAGAAGAACTAAAAATTATTGAAGATGTACGCCGTGAGTGTGAAGCACAAAGTAAATAGCGTCAAAGTGCCTAGTTGATCTAGGCACTCCCCTCTTCATGTTATTGAATCTACAAAAAAATAACAATAATTGCGTTAAACACGTTTGCTTTCTGTATAAATTTTAAAACTTTAAGCTTTAAGCGTTGCATGTTTAAATAAGTTTTCTTAGACTGCTACATATACTTAATTTTTGACTTATACAACAAATCTTTGGAAGATAAATATGACGATTAAGCCTCTAGCAGTCGCTCTTTTTTCAGCTTCATTACTTGCAGCTTGCTCAACGACTACGATAAACAAAACTCAAAATCAAGTCGTCAATAATGAACCAATCGTCTACACTGAACCTGAAATTTCGCCACCATTTTACGCACTTAATCCATTTAATTATAACCAACCTCCTGTTTTTGAAATTGAATTACAAAAAGCTGCTGCAGCACCTGTACAAAAAATGGAAGTGCCTGACCCAAATAATCTAAATGCTAAAATTATTTTAGATACCAATAAGTTGATCGTGCCTACAGTCAACAGTACGCAACGCGCAATGAAATATGCGGTAATTGCAGGTCAAGATGAAATAGACATCACCAATATTGATGATTTTTTACAAATGGTAGAAGGTAAAGCACGCCACTATCCACCACAATTTACTGACCGTCAAGAACGCCGTGGTTTTGAAAGCAAACTTAAAGAAGTATCAACCCAATTAGACACTCTTGCTGCAAATCCGAATGCCTCGTTCGATATTCTTATTCGTGCATTTAAAGCCAGTGTTATGGGACGTAACTTAGATTTAGGTTCATCTTATACCACCAAGTCTTTAGACTATGCACAACGCATTTTAAAAATTAACAAAGATGACCAAGAAGCCAACTTATGGTTCGGTTTCTCATTGTCTGAAGGTGGCGGTCAAAAAGAAGCGATGCCATATTTAAACAATGCAATGAAATCTGAGGTACAAGAAGCTTATTTATCTGCCACCAACAATTATTTATGGATGGATCAGAAAAAAAATGCCATTCAAACCTTAAAAAATTATAAAACAAAATATCCAGAAGAAGCTGATGTGGTTGACCGTTTAGTACAAGAAGTCGAAAAAGAAGGTCGTTACAACGTATGGCAAATTTTGAAAAATCCTGCCCAATCTAAATAATTACGCAGTATTTCTCACTATTTCATCATATAAAAGTAGGTTGATCCGAGTCAGCCTATTTTTTTGCAAAAAAAATTGAATTTTCTATGCGATATCGTATGATTTCGCTAAATGTAATGTGTATCGAGGATACTTATGCAGCACAGTAAAAAAAATATACTGCTAGTCCTTACTGCGATGGCGCCTTTACTGCTAAGTGGCTGTCAAGTTGTTAGTGTGAAAAGCCAAAAAGTCAATGTCACCATTGCCAATGAACGTGACAGTATCCTGACACGCAATAAAATGAGTGAAGCGAGCCTCAATGTACTGTCAATGACAGGTAGTGAGGCGAAAAAATGCACAGACCAACCTGATCAGTGTGTACAAGACTTGGAAAAAATTCCACAGATTCAAGATGAGCAATTGTTATCAACTGCAAGTGAAATTTATCTTGCTAAAGCAATCGCTTTAAATGATTCTTCAAGTTGTAAGGTCAGCACCCTGTCTAAACATCAATCAGAAGAAAAACAAAAAATCAATAAAACCAACTATAACAATTGTTTAGACCAACAATTAGACATGCTCGACAAAAGTATTCGTTATAGTTATGCCTATTTATTTGAAACTAAACGTCAACCACAAGATCGTATTTTTGACAACAGACAAGTTCAAATTCGAGACTTTTATAACCAAGCTTTAGCAAAAATGATTACCACCTATGGTCTACGTAGCGAAGGTAAATCTGTTCCTAAAGAAATTAAAATTGGCAAAAGTGTTTATAGCATTGACTATAGTCATTATCCGCAGCTCAATACCGAAAAGATTCAAAACCTTCTTTCGAGTTATAACTTAAACTTTTCAGGTTTACGCTCTCTGAACCGTAGAGATGGTTTCGGTGCTGAGTTTGTTGCAGTTTTAGATGATTCTGAACGTGCTGAGGAAAATAAATACATCGTCGATCCATTACATCACCATTATCAAAATGGCATTAATCCCAATATTCATGATCCTCGTTATTTATCGGTTAGTATTACCGCACAGCCAAAATCAGGCAACAGCGTAAACGATATTTTACATAATCCTAATTTTAGTTTAAAAATTTATGATCCTTATTTAATTGAAAATATTAAAGTCGCAGATAAAGACTATCCACTCGCTGCAAACTTCTCTGCACCTTATGGTCTATGGTTAGCAGAAAATAATCTGGGTGCTGCAGCATATTTAACTTTGATTGACCGTGATCAACGTTTGACCATGCCCCATTTATACATGTTAGAACCCTTCAATCCAAAGAAAAAAGTGATTGTATTGGTACATGGTTTAGCCAGCAGTCCTGAGGCTTGGATTCGTTTAACCAACGATATTATGGGAGATCAGGTTCTACGTGAGCATTATCAAGTTTGGCAAGTTTTTTATTCAACCAATATGCCAATTTTAGAAAGTCGCTACCAAATTAATGCCATTATTAATCAAACTTTTGACTATATTGGTCAAGATACATCAGCGGCGAAGGATGCTGTCTTGATTGGTCATAGTATGGGCGGCATCATCGCACGTTTATTGGTCAGTGATGCCGATTTAACTCAACCTGCGTTAAAAATGTTGAATAATCGTAAATTTGATCGTTTTAAAGATGATGATGTTTTCAAGGCACGTCTAATCATTAAACCTGTACCTAACTTTGATCGTGCAATTTTTCTCTCTGCACCACATCGAGGTACAGCTTTTGCAGATCGTTGGTTTACATTGGCAGCACGAAAAATTATTAAGCTCCCAGGTGCTTTTTTAGGTGCTTTAGCCGACTCTGTGACAGATCAAAATCTAAATATGAAAAATTTTGTGAATGAAGTTGGCGATGGATTGATTCAAAATGGTCCTAGTGATTTAAGTCATAATTCTAAATTTACCAAACTCACTAAAAATGTCATGCCTAAACAAGGTATGATTTTTCATTCCATTATGGGCAATAACTCCGATACCACAGATGAAAAGCTCATGACAGATGGTATTGTCCCTTATCAGAGTGCACATTTAGATGGCGCTGCATCTGAAAAAATTATTAAAGGTGGACATTCGATCCAAGAAACACCTCAAGCAGTATTAGAACTGAGACGTATTTTACGTCAACACCTCGTACAGCTCGGCTTGTATAAACCTGAATAAAGCAACACAAATAGCCCACAACATGTGGGCTATTAATTTATATACAACTCATTTTCAGTTATAAAAGAAATCCTTATAACTGTTTATTTGCATTTTACATTTGTGAAACACGTGTAAAACTGCAAAAACTACTCATCCACATCCATTAATAAAGTCATATTTTCAGCTTCAAACACTTCTTTTACACAATCCAAAATCTTTGGAATATAAGCACTTTGGTCCATATTTCGGATTGACATGGAAATCGGACTATAAGCCTCTAAGTCTAAGATTGGAATATAAACCAAATTTCGCATCCCGATTTCACTCGCACTTTGCGGAATTAAACAAATACCTTCACCAGATGAAACTAAACCTAAAGCAAGATGAATTTCACGTACTTCCTGCATATTTTTAGGCACTAAGGCAAGCTCAGTAAAAATCGACTGAATTAAAGTTGAAAAGTTTGGTTTTTGTGATGCAGGATAAGAAAAAATCAGCTCATTGCTAATCTCAGATAAATACACACCTCTATCAATATGTTGTGCAAGAAAATGGTTTTTATGTACTGCAACCCATAATTTTTCTCTACGCATTAAAATACGTTTTACCGCAGGATCACTGATTCTTAAACGTCCAAATCCAATATCAATTTTCCCAAGTTTAAGTGCCTCGATCTGATCTTTGGTACCGCATTCGATCAATTCCACTTCTGTATCAGGATTTTTTTGTCGAAATAAATAAATAATTTGTGGCAATAACGCATATAACAATGAACTCACATAGCCAATCCGTACCACTTTATTGACTGAACTAATGCGTTTTGCCATTGAGGTGGCTTGTGCTGTATGCGTAAGAATCTGTACAGCATGTTGGTAAAAAAACTGTCCTGCTTCGGTGGTTTTCACAGGGCGTGAACCACGTTCAAATAACAAGATACCAAGTTCTTCTTCTAATTTTTGAATTTGGCGACTTAGGGGCGGTTGAGCAATACACAGCTTTTCTGCTGCTTTGGTAATACTTTGTTCTTCAACAACCGTCACAAAATAACGTAAATGACGTAATTCCATTGTATCAAACTCCCTTTATATACCTTTTAAGTATTTAAAAATACCAATTTAGCTCTAGTTTAAGATATTACATTAATTTAGGGTATATAAACAGTTAAACACTTAAGAAATATTTGCAATGTATACATCTATAGAAACATTGCTTGTTGAGATCCCAACCATCCGTCCACACAAGATGGCGGTTGCAACAATGCAAACACAAACCCTAGTATTGGTAAAAGTCAGCACAGATGATGGCTTTGTGGGTTGGGGAGAGGCAACCACAATTGGCGGTTTAGGCTATGGCGAAGAAAGCCCTGAAAGTGTAAAAACCAATATTGAAACTTATTTTGCTCCATTATTAAAAACTTTAGCAGGTTTAAATGTCGCACAAACCATGCAAATCATTAACCGTAATATTAACGGCAATCGTTTTGCAAAATGCGCCATTCAAACTGCGTTATTGGATATTCAAGCACAACGTTTAGGTTTGCCTTTAAGTGAAGTGTTGGGTGGTCGTTTACGTGACAGCATTTCAGTATTGTGGGTATTAGCATCTGGTAATACCGAAAAAGATATCGCTGAAGCGCAAAAAATGGTTGAAAGCAAGCGTCATAATGTTTTCAAACTCAAAATTGGTTCTCGCCCTGTCGAACAAGATGTAGAACATGTTTTAGCCATCAAAAAAGCCTTAGGCAATGACGTTTCAATTCGTGTTGATGTCAACCGTGCTTGGTCTGAACTCAGTGCGATTAAAGGCATTCAGCTCCTACAAGACGGTGGCATAGACTTAATTGAACAACCTTGTGCCATTAATAACATTGATGCAATGGAACGCTTAACTCGTAAGTTTGATATCGCCATTATGGCAGATGAATCTTTAATGGGTCCACAAAGTGCTTATGAACTTGCTAAACGCAATGCAGCTTCTGTTTTTGCAGTCAAAGTCGCCCAATCTGGTGGCTTAATTGAAGGTTGCGAAGTTGCCAAAATTGCAAATCTTGCTGGCATTGACCTGTATGGTGGCACCATGCTTGAAGGTCCTGTGGGCACGATTGCATCTGCACACGTATTTTCAACATTTAGCAATTTAGCATATGGAACTGAGCTATTTGGTCCATTACTACTGACTGAACAAATTTTAAAAACACCACTTCAATATGAAAATTTTGAGCTCAAAATTCCAACAGGTTTGGGCTTAGGTATTGAATTAGATGAAGACAAAATCGACAACCTACGTCGTCAATAATTGAAGGAGTCGTCATGCTTTTCCAAGTAAAAATGGATGTAAATATCCCTTTAGATATGCCATCTGAAAAAGCCAATGAAATTAAAGCCGTTGAAAAAGCATATTCTCAAGATTTGCAACGACAAGGGAAATGGCGTCATATTTGGCGTATTACAGGTCAATACTCAAATATCAGTATTTTTGATGTTGAGAGTAATGAAGAATTACACAACATTTTACAAGGTTTGCCATTGTATCCATACATGGACATCGAAGTTATTGCATTAAACCGTCATCCTTCATCAATTCGTGAAGATGACACCTGATTTTTAATATCATTTTACAGTAATAAAACAAGGATTGTTGGGGCAAGGACGTAAGCCAAAACCATTTAGCAAGCACAGCCCCACAGCAACCTTTTCATACTTAAGGAGAATCCGTATGAACCGTCAAGAGATCGATCAATTAGTAAAAAAAATGAACGTAGACACAGCAACAGGTCCTGTTGATGCTCGTGTTCAACAAATTGTTGTACGTTTAGTTTCTGATCTTTTTCAAGCTATTGAAGACCTCGATATTTCACAAACTGAATTGTGGAAAGGTCTTGAATATCTGACTGACGCAGGTCAAGCAAATGAATTAGGTTTACTTGCTGCTGGTTTAGGTCTTGAGCATTATTTGGACTTACGTGCCGATGAAGCTGATGCTAAAGCAGGCATTACAGGCGGTACACCCCGTACCATTGAGGGTCCTTTATACGTTGCAGGAGCACCTGAATCTGTAGGTTTTGCTCGTATGGATGATGGTTCTGAATCTGACAAAATTGATACTTTATTTATCGAAGGTACTGTAACAGATACTGAAGGCCGTGTAATCGAAGGTGCTAAAGTTGAAATTTGGCATGCTAACAGCTTAGGGAACTATTCATTCTTTGATAAATCCCAATCTGACTTTAACTTACGTCGTACGATTTTATCAGACAACAATGGACAATATGTTGCTCAAACAACAATGCCTGTCGGTTATGGCTGCCCACCTGAAGGCACCACTCAAGCATTACTTAACAAGCTTGGTCGTCATGGTAACCGCCCTTCTCATGTTCATTACTTCGTTTCTGCACCGGGTTATCGCAAACTCACCACTCAATTCAATATTGAGGGTGACCAATATCTTTGGGATGACTTTGCATTCGCTACACGTGAAGGTCTTGTTGCAGAGGCTGTTGATGTGACAGATGAAGCTGAAATTGCACGTCGTGGTGTAGATAAAGCATTCAAACACATCACATTCAATGTAGAACTTGTGAAAGATCAAGAAGCTGCACCAACAACTGAAATTGATCGTCGCCGTGCAAGTGCATAATGCTGACCTGAATACTGTGAGACTTGCTTAGTTTCACAGTATTTCCCTGTACCATAATTTTTTATGCATAAGTATTTATTCAAAATATTTATGCATAGCAATTTATGAAAATGTAGACAAGGTTATTCACATGATTGATAAAAGTTCAGCTTCTTTGAAAGAAGCACTTTCCCAAATCAAGGATGGTTCAACCATCATGATTGGTGGATTTGGCACAGCAGGACAACCTGCAGAGCTCATCGATGGCTTGATCGAACTCGGTGTGAAAGATCTTGTCATTATCAATAACAATGCAGGCAATGGTGACTATGGTCTAGCTAAACTGCTCAAAGCGGGTGCTGTCCGTAAAATCATTTGCTCTTTCCCTCGTCAGTCTGACTCTTGGGTATTTGATGAGCTTTATCGTGCGGGAAAAATCGAGTTAGAACTAGTACCTCAAGGAAATCTTGCTTGTCGTATCCAAGCTGCGGGTATGGGCTTGGGTCCAATCTACACACCTACAGGTTTTGGGACGTTGCTTGCTGAAGGCAAACCGACCTTAAACTATGAAGGTAAAGATTTCGTTTTGGAAAACCCAATTAAAGCGGATTTTGCCCTCATTAAAGCACAACAAGGCGACCGTTGGGGTAACCTCGTGTATCGTAAATCTGCACGTAACTTTGGTCCAATCATGGCAATGGCAGCAGACGTAACCATTGCACAAGTGTCTGAAGTTGTTGAGTTGGGTGCTTTAGATCCTGAACATATCATCACACCAGGTATTTTTGTACAACACGTTGTACAAGTAAAACCTGCTCAATCATTGGTTACGGAGAATTAAACATGAGTTATACAAAATTAAGCCGTGATCAAATTGCTGAGCGTGTGGCACAAGACATTCCTGATGGTGCATATGTCAACTTAGGCATTGGTTTACCGACGAAGATTTCCAATTATTTACCCTCTGACAAAGATATATTTTTACATTCTGAAAATGGTCTTTTGGCTTTTGGTCCACCACCTGCTGAAGAAGATCGTGATCCTGAACTAATTAATGCCGGTAAAGAATTTGTCACCATGCTGACGGGGGGGTGTTTCTTCCATCATGGTGACTCCTTTGCCATGATGCGTGGTGGTCACTTAGACATCGCGGTACTCGGTGCTTTCCAAATTGCTGAAAATGGTGATTTAGCAAACTGGCACACAGGCGCACCTGATGCGATTCCTGCGGTTGGCGGTGCCATGGACTTAGCCGTTGGTGCGAAAAAAGTATTTATCACCACCGATCATGTGACTAAAAAAGGCGAACCGAAAATTGTCGCGGAGCTGACTTATCCTGCCACTGGTTTGAAATGTGTAGATCGTATCTATACCGACCTTTGCGTTATTGATGTCACTGCTGAAGGCATGAAAGTCATTGAAAAAGTGGAAGGTCTTTCCTTTGAAGAATTGCAGTCGATGACGGGTGCAAAATTGATTGATGCGACGGTTGAATAACCTCCCTTAGTCCCTCCTGAAAGGAGGGAAACTTTCATTACTACATCTTAATTATTGTCGATCATCTTTAAGTAAAACTAGATATTTACTGATTTAAACCAAAACCTATTTCGCGGAAGTCCCTCCTCTCAGAAGGGATTTAGGGAAGTAGAAAGTGGATAAAAAACTCATGAAAAACGCATATATTATTGATGCCATCCGTACACCTTTCGGTCGCTATGCAGGTGGACTTGCACCTGTACGTACAGATGACTTAGGGGCATTGCCAATCAAAGCTTTAATTGAACGTAATCCATCTGTGAACTGGGAAAAAGTCGATGATGTGATTTATGGTTGTGCCAACCAAGCAGGTGAAGACAACCGTAACGTCGGTCGTATGTCGGCACTATTGGCAGGTGTGCCATATCAAGTGCCTGCAACCACAATCAACCGTTTATGCGGTTCATCACTGGATGCTGTGGCAATGGCAGCACGTGCGATTAAAGCAGGTGAAGCAGATTTGATTCTTGCAGGTGGTGTCGAAAGTATGTCACGTGCACCATTTGTGATGGGTAAATCTGAATCTGCTTATGGTCGTGCACAAAAGCTTGAAGACACCACCATGGGTTGGCGTTTTATCAATCCAAAACTCAAAGAAATGTATGGTGTTGAAACCATGCCACAGACTGCGGAAAACGTGGCTGAGCAATTCAACATTAGCCGTGCCGATCAGGATCAGTTTGCTTTGACCAGTCAACAACGTACTGCGGCTGCACAGGCAAAAGGTTTCTTCGACAAAGAAATTATTCCTGTGAGCATTCCACAGCGCAAAGGTGATGCCATTGTTGTTTCAAAAGATGAACATCCTCGTGCAACCACGATTGAAGCATTAAGCAAGTTAAAACCTGTAGTGAAAGCTGAAGGTACAGTGACTGCCGGCAATGCTTCAGGCATTAACGATGGTGCAGCAGCGCTATTGATTGCTTCTGATGATGCCGTTGCAATGTATGGTTTAACAGCTCGTGCCAAAATCATTGCTGCAACAACTGTTGGTGTTGAGCCACGCATTATGGGCTTTGGTCCTGCACCTGCGATCAAAAAACTATTGTCTCAAACAGGTTTAAGCCTTGAGCAAATGGATGTGATTGAACTAAACGAAGCTTTTGCAGCACAAGCATTGGCTGTGACGCGTGACCTAGGTCTTGCCGATGGTTCAGAGAAAGTCAATCCAAATGGTGGTGCGATTGCTTTGGGTCATCCACTTGGTGCATCAGGTGCACGTTTGGTGATCACAGCACTAAATCAGCTTGAAGCAACAGGTGGCAAATATGCGCTGTGCTCAATGTGTATCGGTGTGGGTCAAGGCATTGCTTTGATTATTGAAAGAGTTTAAGGAATCCCTCCTAACCTCCCTTTAAAAAAGGGAGGAACTTAAAATAAAGATTTAGGAATTCAAATGCCAACTTTTACATCCAATGATGCCCAAATCAATTACCAAACTTTTGGTGATGCAAGCAACCCTGCGATTATTTTTTCCAATTCATTGGGTACAAAATACACCATGTGGCAACCGCAAATTGATGCATTACAAAATGATTTTTTTGTTATTTGCTATGATACCCGTGGACACGGTGCCTCTTCTGCACCTCAAGGGCCATATCAAATTGAACAACTTGGACAAGATGTGGTAAATTTACTTGACCATTTACAGGTTGAAAAAGCAAATTTCTGTGGTATTTCAATGGGTGGTTTAACAGGTCAATGGCTAGCTATTTATAAACCAGAACGTTTTAATCATATTATTGTGTGTAATACCGCAGCAAAAATTGGACAAGAACAAGCATGGAATGAGCGTGCTGCTTTAGTACGCCAACAAGGTCTGCAAACCATTGCTGCAACTGCGGCATCAAGATGGTTTACGGAAAGCTTTATCCAAAGCCAAGCCGCAACTGTACAATCTTTAAGTAACGACTTAGCAGCTGGCAGCGCAGAAGGTTATGCAAGTTGTTGCGAAGCTTTGGCTAAAGCAGATTTACGTGAAGAATTGAAAAATATTACAGTTCCAATACTTGTGATTGCAGGTCAGCAAGACCCTGTAACCACAATTACAGATGGTCAATATATGATTGATCGCATCCCAAATAGCGAATTATTTGAAATTAATGCATCACATATATCAAATATTGAATGTCCAAATGAGTTTACTCAGGCGGTAAAAAACTTTATCTCTCTGTAAAGGATAATAATAAGGTCTTGGTTCTGTCTTTACCCAAGGTGCAATAGCAATATTTCTATATTGCATCTACTTTATGATGAATATCAAATGAGAAACAGGACAAACCTAATCTAAAATTTGAACTCAATGGTTATACAGGCTTAGATGCACATTTCTAAGATTTAACAAACCAAGAAGAAAACAAAGAGCAGATCATAGGATCTGCTTTTTTATTGAAAACTTATAATATGACAATGTAAGAAAATGCTTACAGTTAGTGGTGCAAATTGCATCTTTTCGGAGAAGCATGAATTTCATATTCTATAAACATAGGGAACCGGAAGTTTCCCAGACACAAAACAACAATAAACAGTCTGAGCATCAGGAATGTGAGATTCGACAGGAGTCAGATCTAACTCACTAATATGAAAGAACCCCATCAGGATGATGGGGTTTCTTTTTTATATGTAATTTATTTTAAGGACTTAGGAAGATTTAAAAAATATTTCAATTAAAATAATTTTTAGCATAAGCTTCAGGCCATCATAAACATCAGCACATAGATGTTGAATTGCAAGGAATAAATTGAATATAACTAGAATATATAATCTTTTATACATCATTTTATCACCTGTTTCTGTTATTGATGGCTATTTAATATTCATTATATTCTAATCAGTCTAAAACTTTCCCACCCGCCATAAAAAACACCCCCAACCGTATGGTTGGGGGTGTTTTAAATTTAAAAGCTGGCGATGACTTACTCTCACATGGGTAATCCCACACTACCATCAGCGCTAAGAGGTTTCACTTCTG
>NZ_JACANS010000050.1:0-1742 GCF_030329305.1 Acinetobacter sp. 251-1
AGCCTAACGGAACAAAATAAAGTCTTAAAAAGCAACTCAAAAACCGTATTTATAGACTTAATATTTAATTTCGGTACAATATGTATTTAATTATCTAAACTCTAACGGTACAGAATGCCTAATCAGGTCGGATATATTCGAGTCAGTTCAACTGAACAAAATACTGAACGTCAATTAGATGGAATCAGCCTGGATAAGACCTTTACTGAAAAGGCAAGCGGTGGTAGCCGTGAACGTCCTCAGTTAAATGCAATGCTCGACTATCTGCGTGAAGGTGATACGGTGCATGTTCATAGTATTGATCGTCTGGCACGTAATACAAATGATCTGAACGAAATTGTGAATAGTCTGAATGATCGTGGTATAACCATTATTTTTCATAAAGAGAATTTGACCTTCAGTCATGATGTAGCACAATCGGCAATAAATAAACTCATGTTTCAGATGCTTGCTGCATTTGCAGAGTTTGAACGCTCCATGATCCGTGAGCGTCAAAAGGAAGGAATTGCAAAAGCCAAAGCGAAGGGCTTATATAAGGGAAGAAAGCGGAAGGTTGACTATGTTGAAATACGAAAAGCAATGGCTGAAGAAAATTCAACATTTAGAGGTGTTGCAGAAAAGTTTAAAGTAGGGATAGCAACAGTACAAAGAGCTTTAAAAGAAGAAACTAATAATCAATAAGGTTGATTAATGAAGACGCTTAGATATTCAAATTTAGAAAAGATCATGACCATTTATACTGAAATTTCTACTTATATTACATTTCATAATGCGACTGGTTTAACAGATATAAATAAATCAATGGAAGATTTTTGAACCGTACCGGGTTTGTCGGAGACCAAGCTTTCTGAGAGAATGTCCCGATGAAAAAAGTAAAATATACCCCTGAAATCCGAGAAAGAGCGGTTCAATTATTGATTGAATCCGAGAAAGATTATCCATCGAATTGGGCTGCGATCACCGCTATTGCTCCCTGAGCAGTATACTGCGCAAGGGTTGTACTCCTGAAACACTACGTGTTTGGTATCAAAAATATTTAGATAAACAAAATCCAGTTAAAGTACAGCAGCTTTCAGACCAAGAACGTATCAAACAACTCGAACGCGAAAATAAAGAACTGCAACGCGCCAATGAAATTCTACGTAAAGCAGCCGCTTTTTTCGCCCAGGCGGAGCTCGACCGCCCACACAAATAATGGTGGATTTTATCCATAATAATAAAGAGCTGTACGGAGTCGAGGCGATTTGTAGAATTTTACCGATCGCACCTTCAACCTATTACCGGACTCTAGATCTCTGTGAAAATCCAGAACATCGAGCAAAGCGAGATTTACATGACTTGCATCATGCTGAGGAGATTAAACGAATTTGGAAGGAAAGTTCAGGTCGGTATGGTGTACGTAAAGTCTGGCAAAAACTGAAACGTGAAGGCTATATTATTGCGCGCTGTACTGTTGCTCGATTAATGCAAAAGCTAGGTATAAAAGGTGTTTGGCGTGGTAAGAACAAACAAACCACCCGTAGCCGAGATGATCAAAAACGAGCGGATGACTTGGTAAAACGTAATTTTACTGCTGATCATCCTGACCAACTGTGGGTGAGTGACTTTACGTATATTCAAACAAATTCAGGCTGGGTTTATACTGCATTTATTATTGATGTGTTCTCACGAGCAATTGTTGGATGGAAAGTATCGACACGGATGAATACAGATATGGTGCTCGATGCATTGGAGCAAGCATT
>NZ_JACANS010000051.1:0-1508 GCF_030329305.1 Acinetobacter sp. 251-1
TTTACAATACCAGCGCACAGCCCAAAGAATGATTTCGCCCTGAAAATGCCGACCATGGAAAGGATTCATATGCTGCACCTTTAGCTAAAACAGTCTTCAGCTTACCATTCGTGGTTATTTGCAACAGTGCCTTCTATTCTGGGCTGACTATTGTGGGCAGGACATTACCTCACTATTGTAAAATATTGAGATAATCATTATTTCAAGCAACTCGAGAGGCTTAAATCTCATGACTAAAAAATCTTCTGAACCTCACGCGAAAATGTCGGCAGAATCTCAAGAAAAAGTACAAGAACCCGCTAGAGAAATGAAGGATGAAAAAATCCCTTTACCCGAATTGCATCAGACCAGGGATGTTTCTGAAAAAGTAACTGAATCCAGAGAATTATTGGGCAAGCAAATGTCAGCGAACCTGATTGCGATCGCAGAACTTATCAATAAACCCATTCCTCAAATGCAGGTGGATGAACATGGTGTTTTTCACGAGGTTAAAAGTAACTGATATGTATAGCTAAATTCCAAATAAATCACCGCAGTAATCTTGAAATAAGATATCAATATCTTTAACCCTAAACTTTTCCTAACTGATTTTACTTGAGCCCACATTTTTTCACTTCGTCTTGCACTTCGCCTCAAGCAGCGCTTGAGACTAGCTCAGGATTTAAGTCAGGGCTATATTTAGGTAGCCATACAAGGTAATGACCTGCTTTCTGAAGTAATTCTTGCAGTCTTTTACCTTTATGGAACGTCGCATTATCTATGATTGGCTGCTTAACCTCTGCTTTTAACTTTGGTTATTTATGGGAGGATTACCCTAAGCTATTGCTGGTTTAATAGATGATGGGGAGCAAAAAAGATAAAACTGCGTGCGCCAAAAGAAGAATTATTGTAATTTTTCTGGACCAAACTTTTGAAGCAAAGTTTGAAATTCATCTTGTTCAATATTGATAATCGAAATTGATTTAAATGCGAATCCTGGTATGAGAATACATTTTAGGCCAAGATCATTTCTAAGCTTCTGTAATTTTATGAAAATTTTTCCTAGAGGTCTATTTTTTTCATCTGGACTTAAGTCCTCAGGGTGAAAGCCAAAAAAATTTTCTGGAAAGTCAGTAACGTTCTTGATAATAGTCATTAATTTCAGAGTAATAATTCGTTAAATAAAACTTTAATTCAAAAATTAAAAAAGCTCAAGCTATTGTTTTTTATCAACATAAAACATTGACCGAAAAATATTAGAGTTAATTGTCCAAAATTATATTTCTATTTTGGATTTACACCCGATGTTGTTGTTGTTATTCCCAAGGGCTTTGTTGCACAAAGATTTGAAATGCAAAGCGCCCCTAATTGAGCCAAATTTAAGGCGTAACTTGGGTAAGTGGTCGACCTAATTCCGTAAATCTGTTGAGGACTGCTACACGTGCATGAATTTCATTCACCTGACTAGGAAAGCTTCTTGCCATTAATTTATCGCCTAATAATTTGATGCAATGCATCTTGGTTTCCAC
>NZ_JACANS010000052.1:0-1482 GCF_030329305.1 Acinetobacter sp. 251-1
TGTTATTCCTAAGTAGAAATGTCCTACCTAATAACCAAATAGAAATGTCCTATATGGACAATTCCAAGTCAAGCACAGGATTTAGATTTCGTTCTTTGATTGCTATTTTCTGTGCACGTCTGCTTGGCATCTTTTGAGAACGATTGCGTTTGTTTTGTTGTTCCAGTTCTTCATGCTGTTGTTGGATATGATTCAGAACAGCACCCAACCGTTTATTCTCAACAATCTCTCGCTGATTCAGCTGACTTAATTTATCGAAGAGGCTGTAATTGATCTTTCGGCCATCATGCATGAGGGCTACAGTACCATCCGGGTATTCCAGGAACTCAAGATACTTACCGATCAACCTTTGATTTTCTTCGGTGTTTTCCAGGAGATATACGCATTTATCATAAGTAATCGTCAGGCTATTCGTGACTCTGCGGGGTTCACGCCAAGTAAAAATATCATCTAATTCTTCGGCTGTTTCAGTGATAGGCCGATGTAGATCCTTAGGATTAAAAGCCATCTTGGCGAACTTCTGATTGAACTGCTCAATGAAGCAGGGTAGCCAGGCATTAGCTTGCTCAATCGAGCTGATACCTTCCAGACGCATCTCCTTGATCAGACGGTCCTGAAGGGTTCTGTTGGCACGTTCCACACGGCCTTTGGCCTGTGGTGAATTGGCGAAGATGATATCGATATTCAGGGTACTGAGTACGCGTCCAAACTGGGTAATCTTGGTGTCTTTCTTGCTGCTTTGATTCACCCTGAAGACTGAATGTTTGTCGCTGTAAAATGCCAACGGCTTACCATGCTGCTCAACATACAAGCGTGTTGAAATCATATAATCAAAGGCTGATTCTGATTCACAGAAGCGTAAATGCTGCAATTTTCCTGTAGCATCATCGATAAACACCAGCAGACAGCATTTAGCAGCGCGTCCTTCAAACCAGTCATGATATGAGCCATCAATTTGGATCAGTTCACCAAAGCAATCCCGGTTGTAACGAGGCTGATACGGGCGTTTTAGGCGCTTGGATCGAGGAATCCATAAGTCAGCTGCAATCATCCAGGAACGCAGGGTTTCTACTGAAAGATCGAATCCATGTACGGTGGTGAGCTTTTCATGCGCTAAAGTGGGTCCGAAACCATGGAGTTGATCAGAAACAATATTGAGGCACTTGAGTCTGAGTTCTTCAGGAAGTTTGGAATTGCTGATTTGGCCACGACCGGCATGGGCTAATGCAGCGGGACCTTGAGCTTTGTATTTCTGCAGTAAGCGTCTGATCTGACGTTCTGAAATATGAAGTAGCTGAGCAGCCTGGGATTGAGTTATGCGTTGATCGCAGATTTCCTGCAAGACCGACAATCGTTTAAGTTCTTTATCCGACATAGACACCAACATATCAAACCGTCCGCTAACGAAATTGCAAAAGTGCATATTCTAAAAGCGGACATTTTTACTTTGGAGAAACCGGACATTTCTATTTTGGAGTTACA
>NZ_JACANS010000053.1:0-1348 GCF_030329305.1 Acinetobacter sp. 251-1
TTGGCATCACGGATTGCAAATGCAGCAGCAGCCATACCTGCGATACCACCACCAATAATCCAAAGATGGGACTGTTGTGCGTCTAATGGGGTGCGCTTCTTCTTTTGCATGGTTCACCTTTAATAATGATGTTAAAAACTATGAAGTATAAAATGTGATTTAGAAAAACCTTAAAAATAGTATGACTTTTTATATATGAAAAATGTATGAAATGGGAAGCAATTTACTCATTATATTTTGTAATCAAAAAAATGTAAGTAATGGTTATTTTTAATACACATTTGTATTTTTTTTAAAATAAAATATAATTTAAGCAATTGATTTTATTATTTTATTGAGTAATCACTCTATTTTGATCATATTTGTTTGTGTCTGAAGAATGTGTTTGAAACTAGGCTTTCTATTGATCATTAAAAGATATAATTGAATAATAGATCTCTTTCATAAATCAAAAAACGAGCACCTTTTTGATTGATATTTGTACTCTAATTTTCTTAGCATTCGTGCATAATCTGCGGATGAAATACATTGATTCAAAGAAGCTTTCTGAAACACAGTTTAAGCGATATACAGGCATCTCATGGTCAACCTTTTATTTAAATGGTTGAGCAATTGCAGAAGCATGTTCCAGCTAAAGGCAGACCACCCAAGTTAAGTGTGGAGGATCAGGTTCTGCTCTGTCTGAACTATTGGCGGGAATACCGAACTTTATTTCACATTGCTACGAGTTATGGGGTTTCAGAGCCTACAGCCTCAAGAATTGTACGTCATGTTGAAGATTGCCTGATTCAGTCCAAGCTGTTTAATTTACCGAAGAATTTGCCCGAAAGCGAAGGCATAGACTGGAATGTGGTGATCCTGGATGCCACAGAAATTCCAATTCAAAGGCCTAAAAAAACAGAAGAAAAACTATAGTGGCAAGAAAAAGACCCATACCTTTAAAGTACAGGCCATCATCCATTATAAAACTCAGCAAATTCTGAGTTTATGCACTGATCGCGGTACGGTGCATAATTTCGAGCTATTCAAACGCAATTTAAAGCAGATTCCTTCAGGAGCTTTTATCCTTGCAGATAAAGGCTACCTGGGAATTTATGCTGTGTATCCTAATAGCCTGTTGCCGTTAAAAGCCAAAAGACGCTGTAAACTGGATCCTGAACTCAAAATCTATAATCAGGAAATCAACAAAAGAAGAATCGGGAT
Source organism: Acinetobacter sp. 251-1 (assembly GCF_030329305.1). NCBI lineage: Bacteria > Pseudomonadati > Pseudomonadota > Gammaproteobacteria > Moraxellales > Moraxellaceae > Acinetobacter > Acinetobacter sp. 251-1. The sequence continues at coordinate 1,204 of NZ_JACANS010000053.1, forward strand.
CGAGCATGTATTTGGGCACTGTTGCAAATAACCACGAATGGTAAGCTGAAGACTGTTTTAGCTAAAGATGCAGCATATGAATCCTTTCCATGGTCGGCATTTTCAGGGCGAAATCATTCTTTGGGCTGTGCGCTGGTATTGTAAA
>NZ_JACANS010000054.1:0-1259 GCF_030329305.1 Acinetobacter sp. 251-1
TGAATGGATATAATTCAGGAATTCAGCAGATTTTAAAACCTATTGAATTAAAATCTGCTTAAGCCGAATTCACGTTACAATTAGCTTAATACGGATTATACGAAGCCTGAACATTGGAGTCGGTTTTTTTAATACGTATAACACCCATTATTAAACAAGGTTATTTTAAATGTAATGGATATGCATCAGTAGTGACTTATATTCTCTATTGTCTAGCTCAATTAAGGTTTACAGATAAAATATTTACTATAATCATTCTGATAACAGCAAGGGACTATATTGTGCGCCATTCTTATCATATCGAAAAACATTATATTGAACGGTCAGGGTGGCTACGTGCGGCTGTACTAGGGGCTAATGATGGGATTATTTCTGTAACAAGCCTAGTAGTCGGAATAGCAGCCAGTGGTGCTTCTTCTCAAACATTATTAGTAACATGTGTTGCGGGATTAATTTCTGGGGCGGCTTCAATGGCTGCAGGTGAATATATTTCCGTTAAATCACAACAAGATATTGAAAAAAATGATCTGAAAATGGAGGCACGTGAGTTAAAACTCCATCCTGAACATGAACTGCAGGAACTAAAAAATATTTATATACAACGTGGTTTAGAACCAACTTTAGCTGAAGATGTCGCTAAACAACTAACTATGCATAATTCTTTAGATGCACATGCTCGTGATGAAATTGGCATTTCAGTTCATACCTCTGCCAAGCCATTTCTAGCGGCATCTTCTTCAGCCCTCGCATTTTCTGTAGGTTCATTATTTCCTTTAATTTCAATGATGCTTCTGCCTGAACAATATTTAGATAAAGGTGTCATGCTGATTGGAGTTTTAACTCTCGGAATTATGGGAGCATTGGCGAGTTATGCTGGCGGTGTAAGTATCTGGAGAGGTTCTGTTCGGGTTATGATTTGGGGAATTGTCGCAATGTTATTCAGTGCTTGGATCGGATCACTATTTAATGTTGCTGTGACCTAATATACTTTGTGTATCTGATCACAATATTTTTATCCAATAAATTATTATAGGTTTTGAGTAGTTATTATTCATGAGTTCTCCTAACTTTTAGATACTTATATTACATATGATCTAACCTGATTAGAGGTCAAAACTAAGATACTCAATCATCTGCTTCAAAGATTTTTAAAATTAACATAATACACGTTATACGAAATTTAAATGTAACTCCAAAATAGAAATGTCCGGTTTCTCCAAAGTAAAAATGTCCGCTTTTAGAATATGCACTTTTGCAAT
>NZ_JACANS010000055.1:0-1193 GCF_030329305.1 Acinetobacter sp. 251-1
CATGGCTAAGGCTAAGTTTGAACGTAATAAGCCACACGTAAACGTGGGCACAATCGGTCACGTTGACCATGGTAAAACAACTTTAACAGCTGCAATTGCAACTGTATGTGCAAAAACTTTTGGTGGCGAAGCGAAAGACTACGCTGCAATTGACTCTGCACCAGAAGAAAAAGCACGTGGTATTACAATTAATACTTCTCACGTAGAATACGATTCTCCAATCCGTCACTACGCGCACGTAGACTGCCCAGGACACGCCGATTATGTTAAAAACATGATCACAGGTGCTGCTCAAATGGACGGCGCGATCCTTGTATGTTCAGCGACTGATGGTCCTATGCCACAAACTCGTGAACACATCCTTCTTTCTCGTCAAGTAGGTGTACCTTACATTCTTGTTTTCTTAAACAAATGTGACATCGTTGATGATGAAGAGTTAATCGAATTAGTTGAAATGGAAGTTCGTGAACTTCTTTCTACTTACGACTTCCCAGGTGATGACACTCCAGTAATCCGTGGTTCAGCTTTAGCTGCACTTAACGGTGAAGATGGTCAATACGGTGTTCCAGCTGTACTTGCACTTGTTGAAGCGCTTGACACTTACATTCCAGAACCAGAACGTGCAATCGATAAAGCATTCTTAATGCCAATCGAAGACGTATTCTCAATTTCTGGTCGTGGTACAGTAGTAACAGGTCGTGTTGAGTCTGGTATCGTTAAAGTCGGCGAAGAAGTTGAAATCGTTGGTATTAAAGATACAGTTAAAACAACTGTAACTGGCGTAGAAATGTTCCGTAAATTGCTTGACGAAGGTCGTGCAGGTGAGAACTGTGGTATTCTTCTACGTGGTACTAAACGTGAAGACGTACAACGTGGTCAAGTATTGGCTAAACCAGGTTCAATCAAACCACACACTAAATTCGACGCAGAAGTATACGTACTTTCTAAAGACGAAGGTGGTCGCCACACTCCATTCCTTAACGGTTACCGTCCACAGTTCTACTTCCGTACAACTGACGTAACTGGCGCAATCTCTTTGAAAGAAGGCGTTGAAATGGTTATGCCTGGTGACAACGTAGAAATGTCAGTAGAATTGATCCACCCAATCGCAATGGACCCAGGTCTACGTTTTGCGATCCGTGAAGGTGGTCGTACAGTGGGTGCTGGTGTAGTTTCTAAAGTTACTGCATAAT
>NZ_JACANS010000056.1:0-1050 GCF_030329305.1 Acinetobacter sp. 251-1
CTTAGATTAGCATTTGAAGTGCAACACCATGTTGTTGCCATAATACCTGACTCGGACTTTTAAAGCCGAGTCTTTTTCTTGGACGATGATTCAAGCGTTGAGTAATTTCTGCAATATATGCATCCGTATAGTCATTCAAGTCACTGCCTTTTCTAATATATTGTCTGATCAATCCATTCGTATTTTCATTTGTTCCACGCTGCCAGGCGCTATAGGGATCAGCGAAATACCAATCTATATCTAATTCCTGAGCAGCATACTCATGCAGGCTGAATTCTTTACCATTGTCCGCGGTAATTGTTTTTAGGTGTGCTTTGATCGGTTCCAATAATCTGATCGTAGCCTGGCAAACTTCCTCAGCCTTGCGCGTGCTGCACTTTTTCAGCCAAAGATAACCTGTCTTCCGATCTACAATTGAAACCAGGGATTGTTGGTGATTCTTGCCAACAATCGTATCTATTTCCAAATCACCGAAACGGGAGCGCTGCTCAATCTCAGCAGGTCGATCGTGAATGCTTTTGCGGTTTGTCAGTTGGCCACGAGTCTCAATGGAGCCATATTTTCTCTTTCTTTGATTTCTGAAACGTAAGTTGCGGAAGAGCACACCACCTCTGCTTTTATCCTGCTGTATAAACCTGTATATGGAATGCAGGCTGACTGAAACATGAGAAGCAATTTGTTCGGGGCTCCACTGAAGTTCAAGGTAAGCCATAACTTGTGCCCAAACCTCTCGAGAGATTCTTTTAGGATTAGGACAATGCCGTCTGCAAGCTAATTTATGGGCATGTTGAGCGAAATAACCATTCCTTGCTCGATTGCGTGCTATTTCTCTAGAAATAGTGGAAGGTGAACGATTTAGCCTCCAGGCGATATAACGTTTAGAAAAACCTTCACGTAACAATGTGGAAATCTGATATCTTTCTTCTTGAGTAAGATGAGTATAGTTCATGATGCAACTTTGACTTTGGTCGGTCGGAAGCAAAATGCTAGCTCATCTTGCTTCCTTCCAATAATTTAATCTCTGTTGCACTTCATTTGAGAATCCAAGTT
>NZ_JACANS010000057.1:0-1046 GCF_030329305.1 Acinetobacter sp. 251-1
CCCCACTTGTTTCTAAGTGGGGACTAAATTAAGGCTTATAGGATGAATTCATAAGGTGTGTTCAGCGGACGCTTACTGAGGAACAACGTCCCGCAAGACATCAGATGATCGAAATCGAATGGCCGGTGGAATCAGCAACTGAATTACTGTGTCTGCTGCAGGGCTTGGTCAAATGATCCGCATCGATGACATCTGGCTTACGACCCAGCCCATGGATATGCGTGCAGGGATGGATACTGTCATGGCGCAGGTGCTGAAAGCCTTTGGCTACATCAAACCGCATTGTGCTTACTTATTCTGTAATAAACGTGGCCATAACTGGGTGGAAAACCAGATGCGTCCTTGGGCCTTGGGACGCAAGAACTGGCTGTTTGCTGGGTCACTGCGTAGTGGTCAACGAGCTGCAAACATCATGACGCTGATTCAGTCAGCAAAGCTGAATGGACTGGATCCGTATGCCTATCTCAGTGATGTGCTGAAAAGGTTACCGACCCATAAAGTGCCCCAAATAGAAGAATTACTGCCACACCGCTGGAAACCTGAACCGAATTAAAAAATAGGCATGGGATTCAGCGGATGCTTACCTTTAAACGAACCCGACACAGTTTGAAAAAAAAGAAATCCGATTGAATTTAAGAAAGCTCAAGAAGATATTGAGTCCTTGCGTATACAAGCAGCACGAGGTGAAATCATACTTGGATATGTAGATGAATCAGGCTTTTCATCTACACCTAATAATCGCTATGCTTGGACGCAATGTAGGGAAGTTCATGCTGTTACCGCACTGCGTTCCAAAAGAATTAATGGGATGGGATGCTTACTTTCTACAAATCAATTCATCAGCAGTTGTTTAGAAGAATCAGTCAGTAGCCCATGGTTTTATGCTTATTTATTGGGAGTAGCACAACGAGTAAAACAAGCTCATGGTATCCCATTAGTTTTAATATTAGATAATGCTTCAATTCATCGGTAAGCGTCCGCTGAACACACCTTATGAATTCATCCTATAAGCCTTAATTTAGTCCCCACTTAGAAACAAGTGGGGA
>NZ_JACANS010000058.1:0-1006 GCF_030329305.1 Acinetobacter sp. 251-1
TAACGTGAATTCGGCTTAAGCAGATTTTAATTCAATAGGTTTTAAAATCTGCTGAATTCCTGAATTATATCCATTCACAAGTACCAACGCATATAAGGTTAAAGCTGAGAATATTGTCGTCAATAATCCTATTTTTGATCTATGGCGAGTGTGTTCAAGATCAAATTGACTTTTCATCAAATTAAATGGTGCTTCAATAATTCCACGTTTTTTTAATACAGCATGATCAAATGGATCTAAAACTTGTGGTTTCATATTTCTTTTTACACGTGTAATCAGTTGAACACCAACTTCTGCAAGGCGATCCTTCCAATTCTTACCAATATAGCCACGATCACCAAACAACTTACCTTTTAATTTTGAGTGTTCTATTAATTCTGGTAATACTTTACGGTCATCAACGTTACCTGTTGTTATACAATAAGAAACTAAGCGTCCAACATGATCGCAAATCAAATGAATTTTGAAACCATAAAACCAATCTACAGAGGTTTTCCCCCGACTTGCACTGTCTACAAATACACGGTGTTGCTGAATACGTTTATTATGACACACAGCTAATTTGGTAGAATCAATAAAAGCAATTCCAGAGGATTGCACCTTTAAACTCTCAATAAGAGCGACAAAATACATCACATATTTTGCTTTTAATTCAATGAATCGGTTATAGCTAGGTAAGTTTGGAAAGTAAGAGCAAAGAAAAGGCTTAGCCCAATAAAGATAAAAAGCCTTGAAGTTTCTACTCCCTGTTAGATGAAACCACAATAATAAAGTGAGAACTTCAGAAGCACGGATTTTACTTTGGCGCAATCGCTTAGCTTGTCCCGAAGTAAGCCTATATTGTTCAACATTTTTGGTAATATCAGCACAAAAATCATCAATTAAACAAAAAAGTGTTGTAAGCTGTGTATCGATAGGCATTTGAGGTTATTCAGTTTTTTGTCGTGATTAAATTGTGACTCAAATGCCTATTCTTTATCAAATTTCTTATCCCGAATTCACGTTA
>NZ_JACANS010000059.1:0-1006 GCF_030329305.1 Acinetobacter sp. 251-1
GGTAATACCCCCATTATTAACTGAGGTCAAAATTAGAAAACTCCAAGCCCTTGTTATCGTTTAAAGTTAGGTGGTCTGCCATCAATTGCCATATGTGGTCTTTCATGATTATAAAAGTACTGCCACGCAGTTGTATAGTTTTGTACCTCCTCAATATTGTCAAATAAATGCTGATTTAAACATTCATAACGCACTGTTCGATTAAAACGCTCAACATAGGCATTCTGCTGTGGATTGCCAGGTTGGGTAAAAACATGCTCAATCTCATGCTTTTTACACCACTGATCCATTAAATCACTCACATATTCTGGGCCGTTATCGGATCGAATACGCTTGGGCTTTCCTCGCCATGCAATCAGTTGATCTAGGTCTCTCAGAACTCTTTGAGCTGGTAGTGAAAAATCCACCACCATGATTAAAGACTCACGATTATAGTCATCAATGACATTATGGACACGATAACTGCGCCCATCACTCAATTGATCATACATAAAATCCATCGACCATGATTCATTCTGAACAACAGGTACAGCAAGCCTCTCAGGGATTTCACGCTTTATGCGCTTGTTTGGTTTGATTCTTAAATTCAGTTCAAGTTCCTTGTATATTCGGTAAACTCGCTTATGGTTCCATTTATATTGCTTAACATTACGTAAATACAGGAAGCAAAGCTTAAAGCCCCATGTTTTATGATCATTCGTCAGCTGAATTAACCAATGTGCGATCTGCTGATTCTCATCATCCAAACAGGTCTTATAGCGATAGCAGGTTTGACTCACATTGAAGATTAAACAGGCCATAGTGACTGAAATATTAAATTGCTCAGTCGCCTGCTGAGCAAGTGATTTGCGCTGTTGTGGCCTTAAAACTTTTTTGATAATGCATCTTGCAGTACATCTGATTTAAGGCGCTCATCAGCGTACATTCGTTTTAAACGTGCATTTTCAGCTTCGAGTTCTTTTAGCCGAGTCATAAGTGATAAATCCATACCACTATATTTGGACTT